>CAISHQ010000023.1 GCA_903885195.1 uncultured Pseudomonadota bacterium
ACGATCACATCGCAGCTGTCCCAGCCGAGTGCATCCATCTCGGCGCGACTCATGGGCAGGAACGGGGCGACCCCAAAGCGGGCGGCCCAGTGCTTGCGATGACCGAACAAGTCGCGTGCCGTTTGCATGGGGGCGAATTAGACCAAAATCCGCCCCACCCTGCCCGGGCTTGTCTTAGGCTACGAGGTCAATGAGCCTATCTGTCTGCGAGGTCCTGCCATGCCACAAGATCGACGACATTTTCTGGCTTCCGCCGCGATGGCGGGTTGGGCGGGGGCCGCACAGGCCGCAGCGGGGCATGGCGGTACGGGGGGCAGCGTGAGCGGGGGCGCCGGCAGCAGCGGCCCCGCGACGGTCGGCGTCATCGGCACCCTGCCGGATCTGACGTTCGCGCAGCGCGAACCCTTCCTCGATCGAGAGCGGGCGAGCCGCGTCCTGGCCGCCGAGAATCTCGATGCCCTGCTCGTTTGCCAGGGCCGCAATGTCTTCCACGTCACCAACTTCTTCCCGCTGATGGAGCGGATGAGCCTCACCGCCACGACGCTCGCCCTGGTGCCGCGCGACCCTGCACGCCCGGTGGCGCTGATCATCCCAGCGTTCTCCTACTACTACATCATGGCGGACGACGGCCTGGTGCCAGGCGTCCAGCCCTACGTGTTCACGAGTCCCGCTGCCGACGATCAAGCCACGGCGCCCTCCTTCTATCGACTGAGCGGCGAGGCCTCACCCAAGGAACAGAGACGTCGCGATACGCTGACAGCTGCGGCGCCGTACCACGCCGACATGGTGCGAGCCCTGCGCGCCGCAGTGCGCGATCTCAAGCTCGATAACGCCCGCATCGGCTATGACGACGACCCGGTCATCGCCCTGCTCGGCAAGGCGGCCTCGACCGTGCAGATGCAAGCCGCCGAAGATACGGCGCGTCGCATCCGTCTCGTGCATACCCCCGCCTCCATTCGCATGATGCGCCTCGCCTCGCACGCAAACGTCGAAGCCGCCCATGCCACCGTCGCAGCAGCGCGCTCACTCGGCAGCATCCGGGCGATACGTCAACGCTTCTATGCCGAGGCGGCGCTACGCGGCAATCTCGGGGTGTTCATGGTGATCAATGGATCATCATCCGAAGCTCATGACGAGCCGCTACGCGAGGGCAGCGCGTTTCTCATCGACTGCGTAAGTCATTTACGCAACTTCCACGGCGACTTCGGTCGCACCGTCTTCGTCGGCGAACCCACGGCACGCATGCGCTACTGCACCTCCGCCATGGCAACCTGCTGGCAGGAACTGCAGCCGATGCTCAAGCCGGGCCTACGATTCTCCGAAGTCGGCGGACTCGGCAACGGTCTGCTGCGTAAATTTGGTTTCGATGTGCCAATGAGTTTCGGACCGCACGCGGTCGGTCTCGCTCACAACGACCAGCCACGACGCAGCGCAGACGGCAGCGCCGCGAACTTGGTGATGGAGGAGAACATGATCCTCTCGATCGACATGCCGCTGTTCGAGACTGGCAGCGGTGGCACGGGCCACCTCGAGGATCTGGTGCTGATCACGCCCTCGGGCGCAGTGCCGATCCATGCCGTAGGCAGCAGTACCTACACAATCTAGTCGCCAAGGTGGTCTGACGCCACGGAGGGCGTGCGGATCACACCGGCACGGCAGCCGGGTTGTAGGACATCAGCCCAAGTGACTCGGCGCTGACGTGCTTGCCGGGGCGGAAATTCTCTTCGCGCCCCGAGTGGTAGTTCAGCGCGGTTTTTCGCGACTCGAGCATCACCCAATTGGCGCGCGGCAGACGCGCCTCCTGATAGCGTCGCAGCGCCTCGCCAATGCTGTCGGCAGCGCTGAACGCGCGACCAATCACCATGCCATCCTCGATGCCCATCGCCGCACCCTGGCCGAGAAACGGCAGCATGGGATGTGCGGCATCGCCAATCAGAGTGACGGCACCGCGAGTCCAATTCGGCAACGGCTCGCGATCGAACAAGGCCCACTTGAATAAACCCTCCGGGGGTGCGGAGCGGATGATCGTGCGCACATCCTCGTACCAGCCTTCGTACTCGCGCAGCATTTCTTCGACCGTGGCACGAATTGACCACCCTTCTTCGCGCCAATCGTCACGCTCAGTCAAACCGACGAAGTTCACGAGCGTACCGCCGCGCACCAAATAGCGCGTAAAACTGCGACCGGGTCCGGTGGATAAACAGGAGGTCGGATCGACAACCCCGTCCGGCAGATTGGCCATCGGCACGAGCCCGCGGTAGGCCACGTAGCCGGTGAAGCGCGGCGTCTGCTCTCCAAAGAGCGCCGCGCGCACCCTCGAGCGAACGCCATCGGCACCGATCAGTACGTCGGCCGATGCCGTGGTGCCGTTCTCGAAATGGATCGTCAGCGCGCCGTTGTGCTCCTCGACGCTGCGGAAGGCATGACCCGGGCGGATCGCGTCCGGATCGGTGGTGACGACGAGATCAGCCAGCTCCCGATGCAGATCGGCGCGGTGGATCTGGTAGTACGCCGCGCCGTATTTCTCCAGCATTTCGTTGCCGCGGGAGATCTCGACCATCAGCTCGCCGGTCTGCCAGTGCTTCACTCCGCCGCGATTCGGACGCATGCCGAGACGCTCCAAAACGCCCTCCATGCCGAGTGCATTGAGTACATGCGTCGCATTCGGACTTACGGTCAGTCCGGCCCCCACTTCGCCCAAACTGGCCGCCTGCTCGTACACGATCGGGCGGAACCCGAACGTTTGCAGGGCACGGGCGGCGGTCAATCCGGCGATTCCCGCCCCGGCGATGGCGATCTTGAGTTGGCGCATGGACGGACGATGCGCCGGTCGCAGGCGGACCTCACCAACGGCGTGCTCGGCAATCCGCATCGTGGGCAAGCGAATCCGCGCTTCGGACAAGACGACCGCAGAGCGCTCAAGTACCATCGCCGACCATGAAGGACCAGACCGCATCGCGCAGGGAGCGCGGACGGATCGTCGTGCGCGGCGCCCGTCAAAATAATCTCAAAAATCTCGATCTCGACCTGCCGACCGGCGAACTGGTGGTGGTCACCGGCGTCTCCGGTTCGGGAAAGTCCTCGCTGGTCTTCGACACGCTGTACGCCGAGGGTCAGCGTCGCTACGTCGAAACGTTTTCACCCTACGCCCGCCAATTTCTTGACCGCATGGACAAGCCTGCGGTCGATCGTATCGAGGGCATCCCACCGGCGATCGCCATCGACCAGACCAATCCGGTGCGCACCTCACGCTCCACCGTGGGAACGATGACCGAACTCAACGACCACCTGAAGTTGCTGTTCGCTCGCGCTGCCCACCTGCATTGCCGGCAGTGCAGTCAGCCGGTGCGGCGGGACACGCCGGCCGATATCCGCCACGACCTCTTGAGCCGCAGCCAGGCGCTCGCACACCCGCGACTGCTGGTGTGTTTCGAGGTGCGGATTCCGAAGAATTTCAAGGAGGCCGAGGTACTCGCGCTACTCGCCAAGCAGGGCTACACCCGCATCCGGCAGCAGAGCAAGACAGGCATCGAGGTGATCCAGGATCGGCTGCGCGCCAGTGCCGACGATCAGGGCCGACTCGGCGAGGCCATCGAAGCTGCGCTGCGCGTGGGTCAAGGACGCCTGCATGTGCACGCACTCGACGCGAACGATACGGACAAGGTCACCGAGACCTGGCACTACTCGACGACTCTGCACTGCGCCCGCTGCGACATCGCCTACCGCGAGCCCTCGCCGAGCATGTTCTCCTTCAACTCGCCCGTTGGCGCCTGCGAGTCCTGCCGCGGGTTCGGACGCATTATCGGCGTCGATTACGGTCTCGTGATCCCAGACCATGCCAAGACGCTGAGCGATGGTGCGATCCGCATCTGGCAGTCCGAGTCTTATCGCGAATGCCAGCTCGACATGGAGCGCCTGGCACGCAAACGCGGCATTCCCCTCGATGTACCGTGGCGTGAACTCAGTGCGGCGCAGCGCGATTGGGTCATCGAAGGCGAAGGCCCCTGGAAGAAAAACGTCTGGTACGGGGTGCGACGATTCTTTGCCTGGCTCGAGACCAAGGCATACAAGATGCACATCCGTGTGCTGCTATCAAAGTATCGAGCCTACACGCCCTGCGGCAGCTGCCACGGCGCACGGCTCGCTCCCGAGCCGCTGCTGTGGCGGTTGGGCACGACGCAGCTCGCGCAGCAAGCGCTCGGCGCGCGTGAGCGCTTCATGCCCGTCGGTGCCATATGGAGTGTTGAACAACTGCAGGCGACGCCCGGGCTTTGCATCCACGATCTCATGCTGCTGCCGCTCGAGCGCAGTCGCGATTTCTTCGATGGCTTAAGGCTCGAGGGAGCACTCGACGAAGCGGTGGAATTGCTGCTGGCTGAGATCCGCGGCCGCTTCCGCTATCTGTGTGACGTGGGACTCGGCTATCTCACTCTCGATCGGCAATCGCGCACCCTCTCGGGTGGCGAGGTGCAGCGCATCAACCTGACCACGGCGCTCGGCACCTCCCTCGTCAATACGCTGTTCGTGCTCGATGAGCCGTCGATCGGCCTGCATCCGCGCGACATGCAGCGGGTCATCGAGGTCATGCATCGCCTGCGCGATGCAGGCAACTCGCTGCTCGTCGTCGAGCACGATCCGCAGATCATGCTGCAGGCCGATCGCCTGCTCGACATGGGACCGGGTGCCGGCGAGCATGGTGGCCAGATCGTGGCCGCCGGACGGCCCGACGAGGTCACGCGTCATCCGGACTCCCTGACGGGTGCCTACCTTACGGGGCGCAAGGCCGTCGAATTGCCGCAGACGGGCGGCGTGGCACGCGCGGCGGACCGGCACCTCGAAGTGCGCGGTGCTCGACTGCACAACCTGCAGGACATCACGGTCCGCTTCCCGCTCAATCGACTCGTCTGCGTGACCGGCGTGTCGGGGTCCGGCAAATCGACGCTGATTCAGGATGTGCTGTATCCGGCACTGCTCAAGCACCTCGGTAAACCGACGGAGACTGCTGCAGAGTCGGTGGAACTGCGCGGCGCGCAGCATATCGCCGAGGTCACCTTCGTTGACCAAACACCGATTGGTCGCACCACGCGCTCGAATCCCGCGAGCTACGTCGGCGCCTTCGATGTGATCCGTGAGCGCTTTGCGCGACTCGCCGAGTCGCGCGAGCGCGGCTATACGGCGGGCACCTTCAGTTTCAACTCCGGCACCGGTCGCTGTCCGAGCTGCACCGGCAGCGGCTTCGAACATGTCGAGATGCAATTCCTCTCCGACGTCTACCTGCGCTGTGGTGAGTGCGACGGACGGCGCTACCGCGCCGAGACGCTGGAAGTTCGCTGTCCCGGCCCCGGGGGGCGCTCGGCCAGCATCGCCGATGTGCTCGAGATGACCGTGACCGAGGCCTTGGCATTCTTTGCCGACGTACCGGATCTCGCTGCGCGTCTGGCACCGCTCGCCGACGTCGGACTCGACTATCTGCGCCTGGGTCAGCCGGTGCCGACGCTCTCGGGTGGCGAAGCGCAGCGACTGAAGCTCGCCGGTCACCTTGTCGAGTCGGCCGAGAGTCGTGCGGGCGGCAAGCTGTTCCTGTTCGATGAGCCAACTACGGGTTTGCACTTCGAAGACATCGCCAAGCTGCTCGGTTCGTTCCGCAAGTTGCTCGATGCCGGGCACTCGCTGATCGTCATCGAGCACAATCTCGATGTGATCCGCGCTGCGGAGTGGATCGTGGACTTGGGTCCCGAGGGTGGCGACGGCGGCGGACACATTGTTGCCTGCGGCACACCCGCAGAGCTTGCAGTCGAACCGCGCTCGTACACCGGGCGCGCCTTGGCCGAATACCGCCTTGAAGCACTGGCGGTGGCACCTGTGGTGCACGAGGTTGCTGAACCCGTGGGTTCGGATGCCATCGTCGTGCGTAACGCGCGCGAACACAACCTGCGCAACATCGACGTCGATATCCCGCGCAACGCGTTCACGGTGATCACCGGCGTATCGGGCTCGGGCAAGTCGACGTTGGCCTTCGACATCATCTTCAACGAGGGTCAGCGGCGCTACCTCGAATCATTGAATGCGTATGCGCGGCAATTCGTGCAACCGGCCGCGCGACCTGAGGTCGATGCGATCCGCGGCATTCCGCCGACCGTGGCCATCGAGCAGCGCACCAGCCGCGGCGGCCGAAAGAGCACGGTGGCAACGCTCACGGAGATCTACCACTTCCTGCGACTGCTGTACGTCAAGCTCGGTACGCAGTTCTGCCCCGACTGCGACGTCGCCATCGAGCCGCAGAGCGCCGAGGCCATCGCCGCCCGAATCCTCACAGACTATCGTGGCAAGACGGTCGACCTTCTGGCGCCACTCGTCGTTTCCCGCAAGGGCTTGTACACGGATCTGGCCAAGTGGGCGGCAACGAAAGGCTATCGCGAACTGCGCGTCGACGGTGAGCGCATCGCCGTCAAGCCGTGGCCGCGACTCGATCGCTTCAAGGAACACAACATCGAACTGCCGGTGGCGCGGCTCGGTATCTCGCCACGCGGCGAAGCGGACCTTCGCAGCAAGCTGACCGAGGCGCTGCACTACGGCAAGGGGGTCGTGCAGGTACTCGTACAAGGCAGTCGTACGCCGGTAGTGTTCTCGACCAAACGAGCCTGCCCTGCCTGCGGCACGAGTTTCGCCGAACTCGATCCGCGAATGTTTTCGTTCAATTCCAAGCAAGGCTGGTGCGAAGGCTGTTTCGGCACCGGCCTGCAATTGCACGATTTCGACGCTGAGCAGACCGGCGAAGAAGCCACCTGGAACGAGTGGCAGGACGGTGAACCGGGTACCTGCGACAGTTGTCAGGGCGAGCGACTGAACCGAATCGCGCGCTCGGTACGTTTTCGCGGGAAGTCGATCAGCGCCTTCACCTGCGAGACGGTCGACGATACGGCCGCGGCGATCGCACGCTTCAAGCTCTCGCGTCGCGAGCAGGCGATCGCCCGCGATCTGCTGGAGGAAATCCGCACCCGCCTCGGCTTCCTCAGCAGAGTGGGTCTCGGCTACCTCAGTCTCGAACGCGCGGCACCGACCCTCTCGGGCGGCGAAGCACAGCGCATCCGCCTCGCGGCGCAGCTCGGCTCGAATCTTCGCGGCGTCTGCTACGTACTCGATGAACCCACCATCGGCTTGCATCCGCGTGATAACCGCATCCTGCTCGATGCGCTGGCCGAACTCGCAGCGCATCAAAACACCCTCGTCGTCGTCGAGCACGACGAGGACACGATCAAGCGGGCCGATCACGTCATCGATCTCGGTCCCGGTGCCGGCGTACGCGGCGGGCAGGTGGTCGGCGAGGGACGTATCGCAGACCTACTGGCCAATCCAAACTCAATCACCGGTCGGTACTTGCGTGAACCGCTGCGCCACGCCGCGAAGCCACGGCGTGCCGTCAGTTCGCGTACGCCGTCACTGCGCATCGAGTCGGCCACGCTGCACAACCTGCATGATCTCGATGTGCGCGTACCGCTCGGTTGCCTGGTCATCGTCACGGGGGTATCGGGCTCGGGCAAGTCGTCGCTGGCGCGCGATGTGCTGCACGCCAGTGCCCGTGCGCTCGTCGATGGCGGCGGCAAGCCCATCGGCTGCAAGGCGCTGCACGGTATGGAACAGGTCGATCGGGTACTGGAAGTCGATCAGACACCGATCGGCAAGACGCCTCGCTCGTGTCCGGCCACCTACGTCGGCATCTGGGACGAGATCCGCAAGATTTACGCCGGCACTTCCGAAGCGCGCCTGCGCGGTTACGGCCCTGGTCGCTTCTCGTTCAACACGGCAGGCGGTCGCTGCGAAGCATGCGAGGGCCAGGGCGTGCAGACCGTTGAAATGAGTTTCCTGCCCGATGTCAAAGTGACTTGCGACAGCTGTCGCGGCAGCCGCTTCAACGCCGAGACGCTCGCGGTCACCTACCGCGAGCGCAGCATTGGCGAGGTGCTCGCCATGAACATCGAAAGCGCGGCGGAGTTCTTTCGACCGCACGCGGCGCTGCACCATGTATTGACGCTGCTCTGCGACGTCGGCCTTGGCTATCTGACCCTCGGGCAACACAGTCCGACTCTGTCGGGCGGCGAAGCACAACGCATCAAGCTCGTCACCGAGCTCGCCAAAGTCCGCACGGATCTGCGCGCACCACTGCGGGCCAAACCGAAACACACCCTGTATGTGCTGGACGAACCAACAGTCGGTCTGCACATGGCCGACGTGGAAAAACTCATCCACGTGCTGCATCGCCTGGTCGACGCGGGTAATACGGTGGTGCTGGTCGAGCACAACCTCGATGTCATCGCCGAGGCGGACTGGGTCATCGATCTCGGGCCGGAGGCTGGAGCGGGCGGGGGACGACTCGTGGCACAAACCACGCCGCAGGAACTCTCCCGGCGCAAGGGTCGATCCCATACGGGTCAGGCACTGCGGTCGTTTCTGGCGGAGCGGGCGCAAACGGGCTAGGCTCCCCGCGATGGCCCACGACCTTGTCTGCTGGAAATGCGGGGCAGCCCTCGCGGCGTTATCGCTGCCCCTGCGCAGGCTCGACGAATGTCCGGCCTGCCGCGCGGAGTTGCACGTCTGCCGGATGTGTGTCGATTACGACACCCGCATCGCCAAGCACTGTCGTGAACCCACGGCCGAAGAAGTCCGGCAGAAAGACCGCGCCAATTTCTGCGACCACTTCAAGCCACGCGCCGCTGCCTACACGCCGCCCGACCAACGCGCGATCGATCACTCCCTCTCGGAGCTCGAGCGTTTGTTCGGCAAAAAATCGGGCTGACACTCGCCATGTCGGGTCGACAGGATCCGCAACTCGTCCGCCTGCAACTGTGGTTGCTCGCAGGCTGGACCGTACTGATCCTGAGCGCCTCGCTGTATCCGTTCGATTGGGATCTGGAGCGCCTGCGCACCGAGCTCGCGCAAGGCCTGCCACGGCTGCTGCAGTGGCGGGCTGCCTCGCAGCGGGACATGCTCGTCAATCTCTTGCTCTATGTGCCGTTCGGGCTCGTCGCCGCCATGACGCTCGCCGATCGACGCAGCCGACTACAACGACTCGTGGCGCCGGTGCTCGCGGCCGCCGCGCTCTCGTTCGGTGTCGAGCTGGCCCAGCACGCGCTGCCGCCACGCGATCCGAGTCTCGCGGATTGGGTATTCAATATCATCAGTGCAGCGCTCGGTACTGTGCTCGCGCTGGCCTACCAAGCACTGCCCGTACGCCCCCTGTCGGCTCGACTGCAACGCCTGCAGATCGGGCCCGCACTCGGCCTGCTCATTGCGCTCTGGCTGGTGTCGCACCTGGCGCCGTTCGTGCCGCGACTTCGACCCGGGCGGATCACCGCGGCGATCGACTACAGCCTCAGCATCCCGCTATCGCCGAGTCGACTGCTCGCCTACTTTGCCTGCTACGTGATCCTCGGCGCGCTCGTGCGCACTCTCATGCGCCGCGACTCCTTCTGGCCCTGGTTCATCGCGCTGCTGGGATTGTCGCTCGGGGCACGATTGCTATTCGTCGGACAACATCTGACGCTCGATGAGTGCGGCGGTCTGTTGCTGGCCCTGCCGGTGCTGCTGCTTGGACGATCGCAGGGGGTCAAGACCGGTCAGACGGGCCTTTTCATTGCAGCGGGGTGCGGTTTCATCGCTGCTGCGCTCACACCCGTGACGCCGGCGCCCGCGGAACTCGCCCCGACCTGGGTACCGTTTGCGGACTTGACCGGTGAAATCGTTGACCCCGGGGCGCTGCCGCTGCTCGAGCGCCTGTTCCTCGGCATCGGCCTCGCCTGGCTCGCCAGCACCAGTCGCACCGGCTCGTTCCCGCCGCTGCTGCTAGCGCTCCTGGTCGCCGTCGGCTGCGAATTCCTGCAACAATGGGTGCCGGGGCGCGTCCCAGACCCTTCGGACTTTGCAGCCCTGCTGATTGGGGCTGCACTGGTGCAAGCCGCTCCACGACTCGACCTGCGCACGGGAAGACTATGAGCAAGCCATTGTTGAAAACTCTGTTCGGCTTCATTTTCCTGAGCCTGCTCGCCTATACGAGCTATGCCAGCCTGCAACAACCAGTCTGGGAGTGGCAGGGACTCGTCAGTGAGCCTGATCGCTGGTGGACCATCGCCACCCTCATCGACGCGTACTACGGCTTTCTGACCTTCTACGTCTGGGTGTTTTACAAGGAGCAGCGTGTGCTGCCCCGCATCGTCTGGTTCGTCGCCATCATGCTGCTCGGCAACATGGCCATGGCCGCCTACGTGCTGCGCGAGCTCGCCCGCCTCGGCCCCGATGAACCCGCTGCCGCCGTGCTCACCCGCCGCAACGGCTGATGCACGACCGCTAATGCACGACCGCTAATGCACGACCACTGATGCACCACCACTGATGCGAAACTTCTTCCGCCAACGCGTGATCGATCCGCTGCTGGGCCTGCTCAAGCAAGGCTTGTCGCCGCGTGAGCTCGCGCTGTGTCTCGCACTCGGCGCGGGCGTCGGTGTGTTTCCGGTAC
The DNA here is from genome assembly GCA_903885195.1 of uncultured Pseudomonadota bacterium. Lineage (GTDB taxonomy): Bacteria > Pseudomonadota > Gammaproteobacteria > Steroidobacterales > Steroidobacteraceae > UBA964. The sequence goes on from CAISHQ010000023.1 coordinate 10,511, forward strand.
TGGGCGTCTCGACGCCGCTGCTGACCTTCATCGCCTTCGCGAGGCGCCTCAACCTCGCCGCCATACAG
>CAISHQ010000024.1 GCA_903885195.1 uncultured Pseudomonadota bacterium
GCCGCACTTTGCGCGCTGGCTACCGCATTGACCCACGCTTGGCGAATCTGCGTCACCTCATCGACCACCGCCGCGGCCAACTGCAACTCCGCAGCACGCCGCGATTCAGCGGCAATCCGTTGACGCTGCGGCAGGGTCAGCAATTCGAGAACACCGAACGAGAGCATCCGCGAGATCTCGAGGTGATCTTCGGAACGCATGCGCTCGTAATTGAACCAGGGGTTGCCGATGCGCCCCGATTGCGCGGCAGCGGCAATCTCGGCCCATTGCCTGGCGACCAGCGCCTGCAGCGCGGCGCTATTAAGCATCGCCACCCGTACCGCCTCGGTTTGCCCGAGCGGCTTGGCCAAAAGATCCTTGACCGCCTCGCGACGATCCTCGGGCCTCTGTACCTCGCTCAAGAACTGCAGCGACTCGGTACCGAAACCCGGCACGCTCTTCTCTAACTGCCGAACGGATTGCTGCGGGTCCACGGTGACGCAGCCACCCAGCAGCGCGCTGGCGGCAGCTACCGCAACCACAATCGTACCTTTGCCCCGTCTCACGACTGGCGTCATTAAATCAAACTCCCTTGAAAGGCTTATTTTTTGGTCGACTTGCGCGCGACCTTGGTGGCCTGCGCGATCAGCCGATCCTCCGGGGTACGCCCCGCACGAAGGGAGAATCGTTCCTCGAACAAGGCTTTCTTCGATCGCTTGCGGTACCAAGTGACCACCATGGGGATACCGGCGAGGCGAAACAGGCCAAGCTGGGGACAGCGTCGATGGGTCTCCGAGGCAAGCTCGCGAATCCGCTTCACCGACTCGCGGGTATCTACGGTCAAATCGAAGTTCAGCTGCTCGAACTTCGGCTGCAGGTGCAGATCGAAGAAAAAGCCGCGGATGTCGATCAGCGATCGCAGCTTGGTGGCCAGACCCTGATGCTTGAACTTCTGGTCACGCGCCACCACCGCAATGGTGATCGAGGTGCAACCCGCGAGTGCGGCCAGCTGCGCATGCACGGGCGTCCAGCCACGCGAACGACCGCGAAGATCCGGCGGATCGCCGATATCGAAGCCCTCGGGCTCGTCAAACATCAGCGATGGCTGCCCCTCGAAGAACCCCTCGACCCGCATCTGCTCGTGCGAGACCGTGGTCACATCCGACACGCCGATGTAGGCGGGATAGGTTTGCTGCTCTTTCACGTCAGACCTCCGATGGGTAAAAGCGCGCGATATACGACATCGCGCATCATCACGACGGGATCATCACTGTCCGAACCGACGTATTGTGTCATCACTACGGCACTCACGCCGCTAGGCCGATGGATGAAGAACCCGGTCCCGGCCAGACCTCCCCAAAACGCCTCGCCCACAGGGCTATGCAGGGTCCCATCGTCGACCGGCGCCACCCTGACGCCAATTCCGAGCCCCCAGCCGCCACCGGTCATCGCCGGCGAGCGCACGCTCTGGTGCCAGAACAACGGTCCCTGCTCCGGCAGCATGCGATTGCCCAACATGGCCTCGACCGTCGCCGTCGCGAGCAAGCGCCCGTTCGGTCCTTCGCCTCCGCGGCGCAGCATCTCGCAGAATCTCCAGTAGTCCTCGGCCGTGGCAACTAGCCCGCCACCGCCCGAATGAAGGCGACCGGGCCGCTCGTAATCGGAGGACTTCGGCACTTGCGCCGTGATCTCCAGGAGGCGTCCCTCACGGCGCGCGTACGCCGCTGCAAGACGACCCGCAGGCGCGTGAAAGTCGGTGTCGCGCATGTCGAGCGGCTCGCAAACGAGACGTCGAACCGCCTGCGCGAGCGATTCACCGGTGACGACCTCGATCACGCGTCCCAGGACATCGCTCGAGAACCCGTAATGCCATCGTGCTCCGGGCTCAAAGAGCAGCGGAAAGCGCGCCAAATGACGGATGCCTTCGGCCGTACTCAACCGCAACCCCAGGACATCATCGCGCTGCAACCCGAGCGCCTTCGGGTAGTCGGGTGCATAGCCGAAGCCAGCCGTATAAGTGAATAGATCGAGAATCCGAATGGAGCGCTTCGCCGGAATCGTCTCGAGGCTGTCGCCGCGCGGGTCGCGTAGCACACGCGGCGAGGCAAACTCGGGCAGGTACCGCTCAAGTGGATCCGCGAGCGACAGCTGCCCCGCCTCAATAAGTCGCAGTGCCGCCACCGACGTGATCGCGCGGGTCATCGAATACAGGCGAAACACGGAGTCGTCAGCATGCTGACCGATAGCCCCCGAACTGAGGAGCTGTCCTTCACGGCTCACGCGCCAAACGACGCCCGCCCGCTGACCACTGCTGACGAGCGCCGCCAGTCGCTCCTCGAGTTCTGTCAGTCGCGGCATGGCGGCGACCGCCCGATGCGCCGAGTCCACGGCCGGCACCACCACGAACAACAGCAAGCAGGGCTCATCGTACGGATTATCCCAGGAGTGATCGGCTCCACCCTGCACTATCGTGTCGCCCTGCGCGAGCTCAACGCGTCGACCGGGCAACACCATCACGACGCGTCCGCGCAGGATCGCCATGTAATCGACCGATGCGCTGCGATGCAGCGGGATTTGTCCGGCGCGCATGCCGCCCGGCAGCTCGGCAACATAGAAGCTCGTGCCGGCAAATCCATCGCGGTAGGCATTGCCGGCAGTCAGTCCACCGTCGGCCGTGAAGGGAACGGTGTCGGGCACCCGCGCTCCTTCCCAGAGTCGACTGATGCGGGTGCCATTCATCTCTAGGACGTTTTTCGGTTCGCCGTCGGCCAGCACCACCGTGTTTCCACGTGCGTCGCGACTCGTCACGATGCGACGCAACCGTGTCCACCCGGGCTGCGAACCCGATCGGGCGCCTGGGCTCGCCTGCGCCAGCGCGACCGGTGCGACTGCTGACGTAGCCGCGAGTCCGCTCAACCAATCGCGACGCGACAGCGTCATCAGCGCGTTACCTTGCGCCGTTGAGCCGTACGGCGCGATCGGGGCTCGCGATGCGTTGACGTAATGCGGCGTGGCCTCTGCCAAACCAAAGAATGAACACGCAGTCCGTCCGCCACCGGCTCCTCCACCGATAAAGTCAATGTGCGCCCACGCAAGGTTGCCTTGCGCCACTGCACGCTGCCGACTAATGCCGGATTGATCGCAACCGTCACCTCGTGTGCGACCTGCCCATCTTCGAGGTGCCATCGTCCGGCATACCCAAAGTAACTGTCGAAGGCACGCGCCCGCTCAGGCACGCTGGCCGCGCGAGGGTTGGCCTTGGACAGCAGCGGTCGCGCGCCCGCCATGACGTTGGCGCTCATGCCGCCGTCGGCGGTGTACAGCAAGCTTCCCGACGCCGCATCGCCGAAGGGATGGGTAACCGACCCGTCCGGATAGACGATCTCCCAGCGCAGGTACTCCCAGCGTCCGATGAGATCACTGGCCTGTGGGTGTCGAGTCCGCTTTGCTTTCACCATCCTTCAACTCCCCTCGCAGTCTATCGAACAACGACTCAACGGCCCGATCCCCCTCACGAGTGTGTGCGAACACATGCGCCGGCCGCAGCGCGCGATCAAACCACACTCCTGCAGTCTCGGCTTGAGCAGGTCGCCGGGTTGCTAGCCACAAGGCCGTGTCAGCACCCGATGCGGCGTCACGCAACATCGATTTCAAGGCGCGGCGAAACCGCGGCAA
>CAISHQ010000025.1 GCA_903885195.1 uncultured Pseudomonadota bacterium
CGTCGTCGGCCGTCAGCGCCGCCAGCAATTCCGGCAGCAGCAACTGCAAGCGACGCATCGCCACCGTATCGAGGCGTCGCACCGCGGCGCTGTCGCGAAAATCCACCAGCAGACGCGCTGTATCCGCCGCATCGCCCAGACCCCGCGACTGCAACAACTCACGCAGACTCTCGGGCGTCGTGGCCTCCTCCCACAGTGCGGCCAATCCGGCGTCGGTCCGCGCGGTAGCGACTGCCTCGCCTGCCCCGTCGCGCTCGCCGATCGGTGCGAAGACCAGGGCATTGAATTCCCGCTGCACCCGATCGAGGTGGTGCTGCAGCTGATGCATGAGATCCGACCAGCACGACTCACCCATCGCTCGCGCCAGTTTCCCCTGCGCGAGCTCATCGATCGGCAACGTGTGGGTCTGTGCGTCGCGCAGCATCTGCAGGCGGTTCTCGAGCGTGCGCAGATATCGGTAGGCGGCATCGAGCTGCTGCACGACCTGCGGTCGAAGCAACTTGCTGCGGCCCAATTGGGGCAGGATTTCGAACAGCCGCTGCCCCTGCAGCCGTCGATCCTGTCCGCCGCGGATCAGCTGCAGCGCCTGGACGATGAACTCGATCTCGCGAATGCCACCCGGCCCAAGTTTGATGTGACCGACGAGATCGCGACGTGCCACCTGCTTTTCGATGAGTTGCTTCATCTCGCGCAGACTCTCGAAGACGCCGAAATCGAGATAGCGTCGGTAGACGAAGGGGCGCACAGCCTCGGCATAGAGGTCGGCGTAGGCTTCCGGCGCCGTAAGCGCGCGGGCCTTGACCCAAGCGTAACGTTCCCAATCGCGGCCATGCTGCAGCAGGTAGTCTTCGAAGGCCGAGAAACCGCAGGCGAGCGGGCCCGAGTCTCCGAACGGCCGCAAGCGCATATCGACGCGGAATACGAAGCCATCGACGGTCACGCTGGCCAGTAGCCGCAACAGTGCCTGGCCGACCCGTATGAAGTACTCGTCGTGGCTGACCGGCGCGGCATGCGCCGTTTCGCCGTAGCCCGGAAACAGGAAAACGAGGTCGATGTCGGAGGAGAAGTTCAGCTCGCGACCACCGAGCTTGCCCATGCCCACGATGACGAGCGGCATCGGCGAGCCGTCGGCATACTGCGCGGCCCCGTAGCGTGCCGTGGTGATGAGGGTCGCGACCTCGGTGGCGAGAGCCACAGCGTCGTCGGCGAAGGCAGACAGGTCCTCCAGCGTTTCCTCGAGCGTGGCGCGCCCGCTCAGATCGCGCCAGGCGATGCGCACCATTTCGCGGCGGCGCCAGCGTCGTAGCCACGATTGCCACTCGCTCTCGGGCGCCGAGAGCTCAGGCCGTGAGTCCCCCGGCCAACATGACCGTCCGCCGGTCGTTCGCAACTGGAGCAACGCCGCATGACGCTGCAAGTCGCTCCATAACTCGACATCGCGAGCGAAGCTCTCGGCGACGAAGTCGCTGCAGCCAAACACATGGGCAGCTTCGTCGCGTAGCGGTGGGGGGAAATCTTCGCTGTGCATCGGGGAAATCCGCAGCAAGGATACAAAAAAAGCCCCGCGCAAGGCGGGGCTTGATGCAGACGGCAGCTCGGGAGGGGGGATGAGACTGCCGCCGTCGGATCAAGACTAATCGCACGACGCATGGCAGTATGTACGGACTAATACCTAAGCACTCTGAGTGATCCGCGACAGCCCGGATCTGCCGCAGGATTCTGACCATGTCCGTGACCGAGACCGACTACCGCGATGCCATCAGCCGCTTTCTGAGTGGCGTAACCGTCATCACGACCCGCCATGGCAGCGAGATCCAGGGCATTACGGCGACGGCCGTGACCTCGGTCACCCTCCAGCCGCCCACGCTGCTTGTTTGCCTCAATCGGCAGTCGGCCACGTGTCGAACCTTGATCGAGAGTGGCCAGTTCGCGGTCAACGTGCTGGGCGCGAACCAGCAGGACCTCGCGCAACGCTTTGCGACCAAGCAGCCCGACAAGTTCGCAGGTGTGCCGACGACCGCGGGAGTTACAGGCGCCCCGCTGATCACGGGGGCGCTTGCGCATCTCGAGTGTCGCGTCAGTGCCCAGAACGACGTCGGCACGCATCGGATTTTCTTCGGCGAAGTCTTGAGTGTCGCGGTCGCCGAGGGTCGCCCGCTCGGCTACTTTCGCGGCAAGTTCTCGGCGCTCCCGCCCTAATTTGCAGGGGTCTACGGAGTCGCCCTCACCGGCAGAGGTAACGGCGCCTCCCTTTGCTGCACTGCAGCGACGCGCAGCAACACGGTCTCGGCAAAGGGTCTCGCCACGTATTGGGCGCCGATCGGCAAGCCGCGGCTGTCGAGTCCGGCGGGCACGCTGATCGCAGGCAAACCCAGATAGTTGAACGGCGCCGTGCAGCGCACCAGTTGCGCGAGCAGTTCCCACAGCGCCGGTCCTGCACCGACATCAGTTTCGTCGCGACGAGGCACGGGAATCGGAATCGTCGGCGTCTGCAAGACATCGCAGCGCGAAAAAACCTGCTCGACGAAGCGACGCAGCACAGGCAACCGCCACTGCAGGGCTTCGAGGTAGACGGGCGCCGGGATGCCGAGACCGGTGCTTGCGCGTAGCCGCACTTGGGGGGTGTAGCGACTGCCCATGTTGCGCAGCCCCGCCGCGTGTAGCGCCGTTGCCTCGGCATACACCACGGCACGACTCAACTCCGCCATCGCCGCCACCTCCTGCGGAACATCGAGCGGTACCAGCGTTGCGCCGGCGCGCTCGAGCAGGCCGAGCGATGCCTCCATCGCGGAACGGATGCTCGGCGCAACGCCGACGGGGAAGTAATTACGCGGCACACCGATGCGCAATTCTTCGACCCCACGCGAAATCTGCTGCGTGTAGCGGGGTCGAGGTCGCGAAGAACTGCAGGCATCCAGGCCGTCGGCACCCGCGAGCACCTCGAGCAGCAGCGCAATGTCACGCGCCGAGCGCGCCATGGGTCCGATCACATCGATGGATGGCGAGAGCTTCATGCTGCCCGTGCGCGGAATCAGCCCGTAGGTGGGCTTGAGACCGATGACGCCGTTGGCCGAAGCCGGAATGCGCACCGAACCTCCGGTGTCGGATCCGAGGCTCGCAAACACGGCACCGCTCGCAACGGCCACAGCCGAGCCACTGGACGAGCCACCCGAGATGAACTGCGGATCCCAGGCGTTACGACAATCACCCATCGTCGCGTTGTGCCCCGTGGCGCCGAGCGCAAACTCCGCCATATTGAGCGTGCCCAAATCCACGGCGCCCGCCAGATCGAGGCGGGAGATCACGGTCGCACTGCCTCGTGCAGCACGCGGCTCGCGCACTTTAGAGGCGCAACTGGTCGGACGCCCCTCACGCTCAAACATGTCTTTGTGTGCCAACGGCACACCCAGCAGAGCACCCGGCGGATGCACCCCCTCACGAGCGCATCCCTGCAGCAAGGCGTCGGCCATCTCGGCGGCAGCCATTGCGCCCTCGGCATCGATCTGCACGAAACAGTTGTGACGCAGCTGGGCAAGACGCGCCCGGGCTATGGCTTCACGTACCAACTCGGCGCTCTGCAGTCGTCCTTCACGCAGCCCATCGACCGCCTCGCAAAGATCCCTCATCGGGCATCCTCGACCAACGGATCCTGGACCAACGGCTCCTCTGCCAACTGCTCGAGCAGCGCGAGGTATCCCGAGGGCTCTAACTCGAACAACCACTGATCGAGAGCCACTTCGTTGTGCTCGACCGCAAGGCTGCGTACGGCCTCGACCGCCGCCGCGGCGCCGGCGGCGATGCGCTCGGCCATTGCGGCATCGTCGACCGGGATGCCGCTGAGCGACGACAGTTCCATCAGTGCCGGTGGGGACAATGGCTCGGACACGGTGTGCTCCTTTGTATCGGTCATCACAAGCGACGGCGCCACACCTTACACCGTGGCGTATATGCTTTAGAACCCACTCCAGCAGCGTCCAGCCGCCATGACCAGCACAGACACCGAGGCCGATGTCATCGTGATCGGAGCGGGGCTCTCGGGCCTCGAGAGCGCCCTGACGCTCGAAGAAAACGGCCTGCGGGTCACGGTGCTCGAAGGACGCCGACGCATCGGCGGTCGCCTCTACTCGCTGTTCGATTTACCCGGCCAACCTGAAGTCGGTGGCAACACCGTCTCGCGCGCCTACGGCCGAGTGCTTGCGGCGGCCAAGCGGTACGGTGTCGAGTTCGACAATGTGGCCCCGCGCTATGCGGCGTATCCCGACCGACAGGAACTGTTCGTCGGCGGCGAACACATCAGCGCAGCGCGCTGGCCGGATCATCCCCGTAATCCGTTCACGGGCGACGCACGGAACCTGCTGCCGGGCGCCTGGGGGCGTACCCTGCTGCGTCGTCACCGTCCCTTCAAGGATCTCGAGAACTGGCACGACGACAAGCACGCGGCCTTCGACGTCTCGGTGCACGAATTCCTGCGTGCCCAGGGCGCGAGCGATGCGCAGATCGCGCTCGGCTACGAAACCAACATGCCGTACGGCACCGACTCGGCTCACGACGTATCGGTGCTGCAACTGGCTTTCGTCGATCATTGGCAAACGATCAACCAACGCAATACGAACACGGCCGACACCTTCACGGGCGTCGTGCGCGGTGGCAACCAGAACCTGCCGCTCGCCATGGCGCGCCGTCTGCGCGGCGATCTGCTGCAGGGTAAGGCCGTCACGGCCATCGAGCTCACCGACCGCAACGTACAGGTGCTCTGCAGCGACGGCAGTCGGCACCGTGCCAAGGCGGTGGTGTGCTCGATTCCCTTCCCGGTGTTGCGGCATGTAGCCATCGATCCGCTGCCACCGCCGCCGCAGCGCCGCGCCATTCACTTGCTCGGCGCCAAGCCCATTACGCAGTTCCACCTGCTGCCAAAGCGCGCCTTCTGGGAAGACGACGGCTTGAGCCCGGCGATGTGGACCGACGGTCTCGCCGGCTCCATCCTCGTTAACCGCGACGGCGCGAACCCCGCTCAGGTCACGACGCTCACCGTCTGGTGCAGCGCGCGCACCGCGCGCTACCTCGATCGCTTTCCGCAGGCCGAGGCTGGCCGCTTGGTCATCGCGGAGATCGAGCGCTTGCGTCCGGCGGCGCGCGGCGCCTTGCAGATGGCCGCCGTGCATTCCTGGGAACGTGACCCGTTCGCCGGCGGTACCTGGGCGATCTTCGGACCCGGGCAGGTCAATCCATTCGTGCGCAGCATGTCTGCGCCGCACGGGCGGCTCTTCTTCTGCGGCGAACACACGGCCATCGCTTCGCGAGGCATGGAAGCGGCGCTCGAGTCGGCCGAGCGAGCGAGTCTCGAAGTACTCGCTGCCTTGTAACCGACTCGACGTCAGCGAAAGTGCGGGATGACCTCAGTCGCGAATAATCGCGCCTGCTCGACCATTGCCGCCTGACGCGCCCCATGCGGATGCGGCACGGGCGATCCGCCGAGCTGGTAGACGTGATCGAGGCCCATGTCGATCAATTCCCCAAGCCGGGCGCGACACTTGGCCGGCGGCCCACAGATCGAAAACCAATCGACGAAGTCATCCGGCACCACCTGCAGGTGCTGCCCCTCCTCTTGCGCGTGATGCTTCATGTCATAGCCCGACTGCATGTGCGCGGCAAGCGTCTTGAGTTTTTCGGGCAGATGATCGAGCGGCGCGTCCTTCATGCCGGCGAAGTGGGCCACCATTCCGGAAATCATGCGCCCAAGATTGATGGCCCGCTGCTCATCGGGATCGCAGACAAGATTGACGTACGCACCGATACGCAGCGACTCACGCGGCCGGCCTGTTTCCTTGAGACGAGCCAGCGCCACGTCCATCGCCCAGCGTATGCGCTCGGGCGCGCTGCCCACGGCAAAGCTCACCCGATCACCCACGTCGACCGCCATCGCAATGGTCTGCGGCCCGGTGCAGGCCACATCAACGAGCACCGGATCGACTTTGAGGCTGTCGAACCATCGCAACCGCGACGGCGTGCCGTCACGATCGATCGTCTCGCCACGGGTATAGGCCTGCAGGCGCTGCACGAAGCTGCGCAATTGCGCCGTGGTGCCATTGCGGATGCCGATGTGCGCAGCCGACGAATCGCCACGACCGATGCCGCAGATGACCCGGCCCTGCGACTCCGCCTGCAACGTTGCGAGCGCACAAGCCGTGACGGCCGCATCCCGCGTCACCGGGTTGGTGACTCCCGTGCCGAGTTTCAGACGAGTGGTGGTCTGCGCCGCAAGCGCCAACTGTGAAAACGGATCCGGGCTGAGATTCTGCGTATCGGGACAAAGCAGGATGTCGAAGCCGAGTGCCTCGATCTGCTGCGCGAGCCGAGCCGTATAGCCGGGCGAGGCCTCCATGACGATGCCAAATTCGGTACTCATCGTTTGATACTCATCGGTACTGGATCCCCGCGTCGATGGCGTGAAACGTGCGATTGCTGCAGCGTGGGTCACGAAAGCACTGAACGGTCAGTCGGGCCACGCCCTCGCGCGATACGGCACCGAACGTCAGCGGATCCTCGAGCAATTGCGCCCGATCCGCTTGACCTCGCGGCAACGGACGCAGCACTGCATTGCGAATGATCGTGTAGGTGACACCGCTCTCCCGAACCCGCTTCTCGGCTGCTTCCTTGCTGACAAACAATGGGCTGCGCTCCGGAAACAACTTCGGCGGATAGGCTGCGCGACTCTCGGCAACACCGACCGAGCCGTGATGGATGATGTGCTTGACCCCGGTGGGCGCAGCCCAGCGAGTGATGTGGCGAGCCGCCTGTTCGTAAAACTCCACCCCAGACTCGCTGCGTCCCAGGGCATCGACCACGACATCGAAAGATTGACTCTTCAACGCGCGTTCGACATCGGCCGACTCGCGCACGTCACCGCGGATCACCGTGACCGGCAAGCCCTGCAGACGCTGCATGTTGGAGGATTCGCGCGCGAACACGCTCACCTTGTGACCATCGGCCAGTGCTGCACGCGCCACGAGGGAACCGAGCTGACCCGACCCACCAAAGACCAGCACTGTCAAAGGCGGCGAGTTCGGCGGTGTGGCTGCAGCAGCCAGAGCACTCACCAGCGCAAACAGCAGGATCACCTTCGACGCAGCCCGACGAAGCCGCGCAGCCGGAGAACGCAGCGCAACCAGACCTCGCGCGAGGGCTTGTTGGAACTTTGCAGGAATGCTCATGGTCAATGAAGTGTAACCAAATCCCAAACGCGGTAGCATCCGCGGGTTGTTCTTACGCTCTAGAGGTGCCGTCCATGATTCAGCCTGTTCGCAAAGCCGGTATCGCACTGCTGACCCTCGTGGCCCTCGCATTCACCGTTGCCTCGCCGCGCGCCGCCGCAGACGAGTACAAGAAAACGGTCGAGCTTTTCCAGAACGCGGGTGAAAGCGGCGAACTCTTCGCCCGCAGTTACGGTTATGCGGTGTTTCCGACCGTCGGCAAGGGCGGTTTGGGTGTCGGCGGTGCGGTCGGCACGGGCCGCGTTTACGAGCAGGGCCGCTACATCGGCGACGTGCTGCTGACGCAGCTTAGCGTCGGCTTCCAGGCAGGCGGTCAGGCCTACAGCCAGATCGTGCTGCTGCAGGACAAGCGTGCGCTAGACGAATTCACCTCCGGCGAGTTCGGTTTTGGTGCAGGCGTCGGTGCGGTGGCGGTGACGGCGGGTGCGAGCGCCTCGGCAAGCACCACCGGTTCGAGCGCCGGCATCAGCGCGGGCCAGAAAGACGCGAAAAACCGCGGCGAGTTCTACAAAGGAATGGCGGTGTTCAGCATCGCCAAGGGCGGTCTCATGTACGAGGCCTCGGTCGCCGGACAGAAATTCACCTACAAGCCGCGCAAGCAGTGAGCACGCGGCGAGACGCCTGACTCGCCTCGCCAGCGTTCACTTCGCAGGGTTCACTTCGCAGGGTTCACTTCGCAGCGTTCGTCTGCCAGCCCGGCGTGTCGCCCACAAAGGGCTTGATGCCCAGCTCGCGGAACACCGCGGACGGGTCGATGCTGCGACCCTGAGTGACCACGAGCGCGATGCGGCGCAACGCCGTAATGTCGCTCGTCGGGTCACCATCCACGAGAACGAGATCGGCGAGTTTGCCGACTTCGATACTGCCGCGATCGGTGAGCGCACGACTGTACTTTGCGCCGTTCCAGGTCGCGATACGCAGCACCTCCTGCGGCGGGATGCCCGACTGCACGTAGAGTTCGAGCTCGCGCTGCAGGGTGAAGCCCGGGATGTGATCGGTGCCCGCCACGATGGGGATGCCGGCGCGATGCATCTGCCCGACGAATTCGACCATGCGCGAGTACGAGCGGTTGTAGAGCGCCTGCACGCGAGCATTCGGAATCTCCATGCCACCGCTCAGAAAACTACGCTGCAAGGTTGCGGGCAGATGGGAGGCGATGGCCGCAAAGGCCTGAGACATCTCGCCGTCGCGCTGGCGCAGGAAGTCGAATGTGGTCAAGGTTGGATCGATGTTCACGTTTCGCCGACGCAGCAACTCGACGAACTCGCGCACCGCCGGCCCCTCGAAGTCGATCCCGGCCGTTTTCTCGGCGGGCAGATAAAAGCGCTGCAGCGTACGCGTATCGGTCTGCGGCTCGACGAGGAAGTTCAGCACCATCTGGTTGATGTGATTGAGCTCGTCAAAGCCTGCCTCCACCACTTCACTTGCCCGCATGAACGCGGGCACGTGACCGCTGACTCGCAAGCCGAGCGAATGCGCATACGCCACGGTCTCGGGCAGGTGCTGACGCGGGAAGCTGTTGTAGATCTTGATTTGCGGATAGCCGTGCGCGGCATACCAGTCCACTGCGCGCTTGGCTTCCTCGAGCGTGCTGATGACAAAACCATTTCGTGCCGAGTAAGGGCTTTCGCCCTCGAGAAAGCCCGTGGGCACGATGCGCGGCCCGAACACTGCGCCTGCCGCCGTCTCCTCGATGATCTTCTGCAGGGTGGCATTGTCGTTACCGAGGTCACGCACGGTGGTGACCCCGGTGGCGAGATTCAAGCCTCCCTCCCATCGGCCGACATGACCGTGCATGTCGAAGAGTCCCGGCAGCAGCACACGCCCACCGGCATCGAGCGTGCGAGCGGCCTCGACATGATCCACTGAACCACCGGCCGGACGAATTCCGGCGATCCGGCCCCGCAGCACCTGCACGTCGTACAGCCCCTCGCGCAGCCGCGCCTGCTCGCTGTCGAAAACACGCGCATTGCGGATCACGCTAAGGCCTTCCATCGGGGTACCGAGCCGTGCCGTCATGCTGCCGAGCAGCGCGGTCTCAGCTTCGTTCTGCACCCGGCCAAGATCTGCAGCGTAGACCTCGTAACCCTGCGGCATCGTCGCCGAGTAGCCGGGGCTGATCGAGGCAAAGAATGACTCCTCGGCGCCCGTCGTTGCCCAGATGAAATACGGCGTGAGCCCGAGCCCCGTGATGGCGATGAGCGCCACCTCGCGCTGCGCGCCACCGCTACCGACCTGCACCGTGCGCAAGGTCCGACGCGACAGCGTGCCGACGGGCAACAGCTCGATACTTTTGCCATCGCGAGTGAGTGCGAGTACGCGATCGACGACGGCCTCGGTACCGTTCATCGGCAAGTACAACTTGCCCGCCACCTGCGCCGCGCTGCCCCGTTCGGTCGTCGACTGCCAGCGACCACTGCTGCCGCGCACCGAGTATCGCTCGTCGACCCGGGAACCGAAGGTCGTACTGCCCTTGGCTTCGTAATTCGCGAACGTGCCGTCCGCGGCGATGCGGAACGTCTCGCTGATCTCCGGGCCGCGTCCGTTATCCTTGAAGATGTAGCGGGTCGAGCAATCGCCATCGACAGCGCAACGGATAACCAGCTCCCCCGCCGGCTTGCCATTGTCGACCGTGACGATCCAGCGACGTTCGGCGGCTTCAGCGATCGAACTGCTCAACAGCAGCAATGCGGTCATGACAAGCACTGAGCGGTACATGCGGCGAGCCCTCGGTCAAATTATGATGGCGAGGTCGATACTAGCGATTTGCCCCACTGATACAACTGGCGCACCCTCGTACGGTGCGCCGTCCTCAAGGAGTCAGGTCATGATCCGCCATCGCTCGCTGCCGTTCGTCTTGCTGGTCGCGCTCTGCAGCGCGCTGGCGACCGCCCAAGGCCCGAAGGGCATCGCCTACGTGGAGGCACCGGAGCGGGCCGCAGGCGTGTGCGTGGCAGGATCGCCGGATAAAGGCTTCGCCTGTGCCCGCGAACGCTGCGCGGAGTCAGGGGTCTCCGGCAACGAGTGCCTGCGCCGCGCGTGGTGCTATCCGGCTGGCTGGAGCGTCGATATGTTTCTGCAGGATCGCAACGGCATCCACTGGCACGAGTTCACCTGCGGTCTGCCGTCACGCGAACTCGCGCAGGCACTCGCCAAACTCAAGTGTGAGCCGGCGCATGCCGAGCGCTACATCGAGTGCACACCCGTTCGCTACTTCGATCCGGACGGGCGCGAAATCGCTCCGTGAGCGGCTGAGCCGCCCACGATCAGATGGGCAGCGCCAAGCGTCGGTAGGCTTTGCCCAGCACCCAGACCGGGCCGATCATGAGGTACACGAGATCGGTAAAGAAGCTCGGGCGCTTGCCCTCGATCTGGTGACCGATGAATTGACCGATCCAAGCGAGCACGAACACGCCCGCTCCCAGCAAGAGCAAGCCCTGACTGCCCAACGAATCGTGCAGCGCCCCCGTGAAGGCCAGGGTCGCGAACATGATCACCACCATGCCGATACCTAGCGGCAGCGACAGCCAAAGCCAGAAAGCCACCGAAGCCACGGTCAACACGGCCGCGAGGGTTCCGGACGGCAGTCCAGGCAAGGGCACGACGTAGAGCATCGCGAGCAGCGACCAGACGATCGCCGGCACGCACAGCACGTGCAATTGCTGATTGGTGACGTTGCGATGGTCGTCCGAATACGCGGCAAACCAACGCTCGACGGGACGGGTTTCGATGTTTGCGTTCACGACACACCCCTCTTGAGACCGATCGACAAAAAAATCATAGCGGTACTTACCGGATAACACGTTACCATTTTGCCCATGAACACGCGCCATGCCTCCTGGATCAGCATCTTCGTTTTCAGTCTCTTCGCCTGGACGGCGAGCAATCTCGATCAGTCGCTCTTCGGCTATGCGATACCGGGCATCCTCGCCGAGTATCAGGTAGGCCTTGAAGTCGTCGGCCTGATCCTGACGGCCGGCTTCATTGCTGCCGCGATCATGGTGGTATTCGCCGGCCTCGCAGCCGATACCTGGGGCCGGCGCTGGACGCTGGCCGGTCTGCTCGCGCTGTCCGCGCTGTTTGTGGGCCTGCACGGCCTCGTGCGCGACCTGACCGAACTCACCGTGGTCCGCGCACTCGCCTTCGGGCTCGCCGCCGGACTCGCTCCGATCACGGCGGCCTATGTCGCGGAAGTGGCCCCCGCCAAGCATCGGGGCATGCTGATGGGCGTGCTGCAATGCGGTTACCCGCTCGGCTGGTTCCTGGCTGCGATGCTCGCCGCGCCGCTGCTCGAACAAAGCGGCTGGCGGTCGATCTTCTACATCGGTTTCGCGATCGTACCGATCGCCTTTCTGATCGCCTGGCGCCTGCCCGAAAGCGAGCGTTTTACGCGGGTTGCGGCCGGTCGCAGTGCCGAGAAGACCGCAGTGCTCGACTGGGGTCTGCTGCGTGAAATGTTCTCGGGCGAGTATCGGCGCCGCTCGATCGCCTCGATCGTGCTGTTCTTTGCCTTCGGCTGCGCGTATGCCGGCACGGCCTTCTTTTTCCCAACCTATTTCATGGAAGTCCGTGGCTACACCCAGGCGGAAGCGACCCAGCTGGTCGGCTTCTCGAACGGCATCGCCATCGCCGGCTATCTCGCTGCCGCTTGGGTCGGCGAATACGTGCTACCCCGTCGAGACACCTTCGCCATCTGGACCGTGCTCGGCGCTGCGGCACTGATCGCGCTGATGTGGCTGCCGCAGGAGCGCTGGCAGGATCTGGCGCTGTTCGGCCTGACCGGTGCCTTCTTCTACGGCAGCAATGCGGTGGTCGGCGCCTTGCTGACGGACCTCTATCCCACGCGCATGCGCACCACGGCGTACGCGGCTTGCGGCTCTGCGCCCTTGAGTATTGGCTTTGCACTATTCCCAGCGCTCGTGCCGCTCGTCGTGCAATCCATGGGCTGGCAGTGGTCCTTCTCTGTGATGATCGCGCCACTGCTGCTCGTCGCCGCGCTCGCCGCACTCGCCCTGCCGCGGTTGCGCTCGGGTCGCGACGTGGATGAGGGCTGAGTTAACCGTGACTGACGGTATCGTCGGGGACTTCCGTACGATCTCTTGTGCCGCCGCTGACGAGCGGTTCGGCGCCCGCCGGGCGCTCGATGTAGCGTCGCACTGAACCGCGCTCACCGTCGATAAGTTCGGCGATCTCCTTACGGATCGCCTGATCGGCCAGCGTCGGTCGGGTTTGCCGTCGCAGGTAATCGGCCCAGGTTGGGCTTTCGAATCGTTCGATCCACTGCACGGGATTATCGAGATCCTGACAAACCGACCAGCGGCGAGCACCGTCACGGCGGCGGATGCGACCGAGCTCATTGATAGCCGCTACGAACCGTTCGGCATTCACCGCGGGCACCTCGTACTCGATGGTGACGACGATCGGTCCCGAGGTCTCGTGCAGATCGACTCGCGGCGGTGCCAAAGTCGTGACCGTGTGTGGGTCCAAAGATCCCATCCGCGCTACGGAAATCGGCAGCCAGTGGGCCACCGCGAAGGTCGCAAGACAGGAGACCCCCGCGATGGTGAGCGTTTCACGCAAACCGACGCCTGCGGCGAGGTGGCCCCACAACCACGCACCCGCTGCCATGCCCGCGAAGGCAAAGGTCTGGTAAAACGCCAGAGTGCGTCCCGTCACCCAACGTGGCGAGGACAACTGCACCGCGATGTTGAAATTGGCGAGACCCAGCGTCCACACGGAGCCGGCGATGACATGTGCCAGCAGCGTGGTGATCGCCCAAGGGCTTTGCGCAATGGCGACGATGGCCACCGCGGCAACGCCGCACAAGGTGCGCAGCAGTCGGTCGCTGGTAAATCGCGCACGCAGCGTGGCACTCGACAACGCACCGAGCATGGCACCAACACCAAAACCGCCAAGCAGCACGCCGTAGGTGGGTGCGCCACCACCGAGCAGATCGCGCGCGACGACGGGCATCAACGCAGGCACGGCCGAGATCGGCACCGTGAACAGCACGGCACGCACCATCACCGCCATCAAGTGCGGCGACAAGCGCACGTAGCGGATGCCGCCTGCGATCGCGGCCACCAGCGGCTCCGGCGGCAGCGGGTTCACGACCCGCGGCAGCCGCCACCAATACAAGGTGGCCAGCATGCCGATGTACGAGACGGCATTGATCACGAACGCGGCGACCGCTCCGGCCGCGGCCACGATCACACCGCCGATCGCCGGACCCACGCTGCGCGCGAGATTGAAGCCGACCGCATTGACGAGCACCGCGGGGGC
>CAISHQ010000026.1 GCA_903885195.1 uncultured Pseudomonadota bacterium
ATTGGTGCCGGGTGAGGGATTTGAACCCCCGACCAACAGTTTACAAAACTGCTGCACTACCCCTGTGCTAACCCGGCTTTCCGAAGCCTTATTCTAGCCCACCCGCCGCACCGCGCGTGCAAGACCCCGCAGCACGAGATTCGCCTCAAGTCTGTGTGGCACTCGCAACAGACCACTCACCTGCAGCGCCGCGCCTCCCGTCAGGACGAGCTCCACCTTTCTGCGTGGTGTCTTGCGACCGCGAGCCTCAGCCAACGCACGCTCGATCACTGCCGCCGTGGCGTGATGCGCGCCGGCGGCGAGCGCTGCGCGCGTATCGCGGGCAAAGAGTTCCCGAGCCCGGGCGATGCCCGCGCGGGCCCGCCGGCGGATGCCGCCCGTCGAGCTCAGCAAACTCTCCGTCATGAGCTGTGGACCCGGCACGATCGCACCGCCGCGGTGGATGCCCTTGGCATCAAGCAGGTCCAGTGTGAGCGCTGTGCCGATATCCGCCACGCACACGGCGCTGCCCGACTTTTGCAACTCTCGCGCCCCGAGCAGTGCGAGCCACCGATCTGCCCCAAGTCGCCACGGATCCCGGTACCCGTTTTGCACCCCAGCAAGACTGCGGACGCTGCGCACGAAACGCGGCCAGCGCCCCGTCGTCGTACGCACGGCCTTGCGAAGTTCGGCGCGCACCCGCGCGGCCGCAACGCTGACGATGTGCACCTCGACCGGCGTATCCTTCGGCAACCGAGCAAACAATTCTTTGGCAAAGTCGCGCGCGCTCCAGCTCGCATGCTCCGCCGCACGCATTCGCCCAAGCGTGCCGTCTGCGCGCAACCACGCCCACTTGATGCGCGTGTTACCGAGATCAACGAGCAGGACCCGATTGCGCTTCACGATGAGCCGCTCCGACGCACGGAAACTTCTCCCGCCGTAATGCCGATCTGCGCACCCTCGGCAGTCAGCAACTGCAAGGCGCCGTGCGCGTCGATTCCCGCCGCGATTCCCACGCGCTCGGCGCCCGCACCGGAAATGCGCACCGACTCGCCGCGCAGCGCATCGGCTTCGGCCCATGCGGCACGAAACGGCTCGAAACCCTGCGCAGCAAACTGACCGACCGATCGGACCATCGACTCGAGCACGTAGCCGATGAGTGCGTTGCGCTGCTGCGGATCGATGCCGCAATCGGCAAGCGCTGCGGCGATGTTTCCGGTAGCGGCGATCTCGCTGCGGGCGTTCGCATCGAGTCGCAGATTGAGCCCCAACCCGATGACGACATGCGCGGGGCCTGCCGCCTCCGCGCGCAACTCGACGAGGATGCCGCCGAGCTTGGCCAGAGTTCGTTGTCCCGTAGCGTCCGGGTGCATCAACACAAGATCATTCGGCCATTTCAGTCCGACACCCGAAGCGCCGCAGCGCTGCAACGCGGCGCGCACGCTGAGCCCGATCACGAGCGTGAGCGCGGGTAAGTCGCGCGGCGTCGGATCGAAGCTCGTCGCCACCGACAAACAGACGCTGTCGCCGAGCGCCGAACGCCACGCCCGTCCGCGGCGTCCTCGACCCGCCGACTGGTGCTCGACCAGCAAAACATCGAACTGCCCCACGGGGGGCGCAGGAGCCGCGAGGAGCTCAGCGTTGGTCGACGGCGCCGACCAACGTACCTCAAGCGAATGCAGTCGATCACTCAGCGCTTGCAGTACGGTGCGCAGCGTGGCGGCGTCGAGGGGTTGCACCGGTGAGGCAAGTCGATAGCCGCGCTGGGTCTGCGCCTCAATCGAGAGGCCGAGACCTCGAAGAGTCTCGATGGCTTTCCACACGGCGCTGCGCGTCACGCCGAGGCCCTGTGCCAGAGCCTCGCCCGAGAGCGTTTGGCCGGTGGCCAGTGTTCGATAGACCTGCTCGAGCAGCGTGCTCATGCGCGCCATCGCCCAAGCAGCCAGAGACTCCGCGCACGCGGCTCGGTCCCCTGACGCATCCGGGCGATGTTGCTGCGATGAGTCCAGGCCACGAACACCGCACACGCCACGCCGAACGCGACGAGCGGCACAACCGCATCCGCGGTAATCCAACCTGCTTTGCCGGCCCACAGCGCCAGCGCCGGCAACGCAGCGGCCGCCACCATGGAGCCGAGACCCACGTAGCCGAACACCATCATCATGATGAGCCAGACGGCGAGCACGCCGAGTAGCAGCACCGGCGCGAGCGCCAGCAGGCTGCCGAGCAGCGTCGCCACACCCTTGCCGCCGCGGAAGCCGTGGAAGATCGGGTAGACGTGACCCACGACCGCAGCAAATCCGCAGCCGACCTGCAGCCAGGCCTGCTGCAGCGGCGCACTCGCGAGCTCGCCCGGAGCAAAGAGCCCGGGCATGGCGCGCACGGCGATGTACACCTTCGCCACGTCGATGATGATCACGCCGAGGGCGAAGGCCTTGCCCTGCGTGCGCAACGCATTGGTACCGCCCGCATTGCCGCTGCCTTGAGTGCGGATGTCCACGCCGCGCAGCTTGCCGAGCAACAGGCTGCCGTTGAGTGAGCCGAGCAGATAGGCTGCCAGCAACCGAAGAAGCGGATCCCACATGCCGCAAATCTTAACGTAGGGGGCAATCGGGTGCAGAATGCGCGGATGAGCGATGTGATCCCGACCTTAAGCCTGCGTGAAGCGGACTCGCCGGCCTTCGTGCGCGATTTGGGTGCAGCTTACGAACAACACGGTTTCGTGATCCTGACCGACCACGGGATGCCACAGGCGCTGATCGACCGCTTTCTCGGCCTCTACAAGACCTTCTTCGCCTGGCCCGAAGACGCCAAGCGCCGCTACCACGTTCCGGGCGGCGGCGGTGCCCGCGGCTACACCCCTTTCGGCATTGAAACCGCCAAGGGCGCAACGCACCACGACCTGAAAGAATTCTGGCACGTTGGTCGCGAACTGCCCGAGGGTCATGCGTACCGCAAATACATGGCCGACAACGTCTGGATCAACGAGTTGACGGGTTTTCGCGACACCGCCATCGAGATGTTCGAAACCTTCGATTCAACGGGGCGGCGCATCCTTCGAGCCATCGCTACAATCCTCAATCTGCCAGCCGATTTTTTTGAAGACAAGGTCCAGCTCGGCAACAGCGTGCTGCGGGTGATCCACTACCCGCCGATGCCGCCCCAGCCCACCGACAGCGTTCGGGCCGGTGCGCATGAGGACATCAATGTCATCACGCTGCTGCTAGGCGCCGAGGAGCCGGGTTTGCAGGTGCTGAGCAAGCGCGGCGAATGGCTCGAAGTGAATCCCTCACCGGGCTCCATGGTCGTCAACGTCGGCGACATGCTGCAACGGCTGACCAACGGCACGCTGCGATCGACCAGCCATCGCGTGATCAACCCCAAAAGTGATCGGGCTCGCCACGCGCGCTACTCGATGCCTTTCTTCCTGCATTTCAACCCGGACTTTCCCATCGCCGCCCTGCCCTCCTGCGTGGGGCCGGGCAAGCCCGAGCCGCTGCCGCCGATCCTCGCCGAGGAATACCTGCAGGAGCGGTTGCGGGAAATCAAACTCAAATAACGGATACCCCTCATGACGCTGGAACTTCAGGCCCTGCTCGGCATCGCGCTTTTTATCGCCGTCGTATTGCCGATGTCGAGCAACTGGCGACGTATCAACTGGAAGCTCGTCGTCATCGCCGTGCTGCTGCAGTTCGTGATCTGCCTGCTGCTGCTGAAAGCGCCCATCGTCAAAGAAGGCCTGCTCTATCTCAACCAGGCCGTGGGTGCACTCGGCGCTGCAACGCTCAAGGGCAGCTCGTTTGTATTCGGCTATCTCGGCGGCGGCGATACGCCCTTCACCGTGACCAACCCCAACGCTGTGGTCACCTTCGCCTTCCAGGTGTTGCCGCTCGTCATCGTGATGTCGGCACTGTCGGCGCTGCTGTGGTACTGGCGCATCCTGCCGCTCGTGATCCGCGGGATCTCCTATGTTTTCGAGCGCGCCCTTGGCACGCGCGGACCTGCGGGCCTGGTGGCAACGGCCAATATTTTCTTGGGGCAGACCGAAGCGCCGCTGCTGGTGCGCCCCTACCTTGAGCGGATGTCACGCTACGAACTGCTGCTTGTCATGACCGCGGGCATGGCCACCATCGCAGGCTCGGTCATGGTGATCTACTCGGCGATGCTCGGCGCGCAGTTCGAGGGGGTGCTCGGCCACCTCATCACCAAGTCGATCATGTCGGTACCGGCCGCAGTACTGTTCGCGCACATCATGCTGCCCGATGGCAACGACAGCACGCAGGATCTGCAGCAGCCGCCGAAGATCTACACGAGCGCCATGGACTCCATCACCCGCGGCACGAGCGATGGCCTCGCGCTCTATCTTAACATCATCGCGATTCTCATCGTGCTCACGGCATTCGTCGCGCTCGCCAACAGCGTGGTGGGCTTCCTGCCGATGGTGGGCGGCGAGGCGATTACGCTCGAGCGTGTGGCAGGCTGGATCTTCGCGCCCATTGCCTGGCTCATGGGCATTCCCTGGGCAGAAGCCAGCACGGCAGGCTCACTGCTCGGCGTGAAAAGCGTGCTCAACGAATTCATCGCCTACATCCAGCTCTCGGCGATGCCCGCCGATGCGCTCTCCGAGCGCAGCCGCTTGATCACCATCTACGCTCTGGCGGGCTTTGCGAACCTCGCGAGCATCGGCATCCAGATCAGCGGCATCGGCACGATGGCGCCGGAGCGCAGAGGCGATCTCGCACAACTCGCCTGGCCCGCCTTCGTCGCCGCGACGCTCGCCTCCTGCATGACAGGTTGCGTCGTCGGCATCGTTGCCGGCTGACCCCGCACACCTCGTCCGCATGGCCAAACTCTATTTCTATTACTCGACGATGAACGCCGGAAAATCCACGGCGTTGCTGCAGGCCTCGCACAACTACGGCGAGCGAGGCATGCGCACGCTCGTCTACACCGCGCAGCTCGATGATCGAGCGGGCGGCAAGGTCGCCTCGCGCATCGGCATCAGTGCCGAAGCACGCCACTTCGGCCCCGGACGGGACCTGCATGCCGAAATCGCCGCCGAACAGGCAACGGCGCCGCTCGCCTGCGTGCTGGTCGATGAGGCGCAGTTCCTCACTGCCCAGCACGTCCGGCAGCTTGCTCGCGTGGTGGATGAACTCAACGTACCGGTGCTCTGCTACGGCCTAAGAACCGACTTCCTGGGACGCCTTTTCGAGGGCAGCGCCCAGTTGCTCGCCTGGGCGGATAACCTCGTCGAGCTGAAAACCGTCTGCCATTGCGGTCGCAAGGCGACCATGGTTGTGCGGGTGCGCCCGGACGGCCGGGTCGAATCCTCGGGAGCGCAGGTGGAAATCGGCGGTAACGATCGCTATGTGCCGCTGTGCCG
>CAISHQ010000027.1 GCA_903885195.1 uncultured Pseudomonadota bacterium
ACGCATCTTCGAGCGTGGCTTCACCGGCTTGTGAGCGCAGTGCCTCGACGGTTCCGCTCGCAGCCACGCGCCCCTGTGCAATCACCACCACTTCGTCGCAGAGCAGTGCTACCTCCTGCATGACGTGACTCGAGAACAGGACGCAATGCCCCTGCTCGCGTAAGCGGGTGAGCAGTGCCCGAAGGTTACGCACGGCCATGACATCGAGACCATTGGTGGGTTCGTCGAGAATCAGATTGCGCGGACTGTGGACAAGTGCGCGCGCCAGAGCGGTCTTGAGCCGTTGGCCCTGCGAGAACCCCTTGGTCTTGCGATCGAGAAACTCCTCGATCTCGAGCAGTGCAGCAAGCTCGGCAACTCGCGCCCGCGCCTGCTGGCGGTCGATGCCGTGAAGTTCCGCGAAATAGAGAATGTTCTCGCGCGCAGTCAATTGCGGATAGAGGCCACTCGAGTGCGACAGCACACCAATGCGCCGACGTACCTCGATGGGCGCGGTAGTGACGGATTGACCATCGACCAACGCGTCACCGGAATCAGGGCGGAGTAAGGTGGCGAGCATTCGCAGCGTCGTCGACTTGCCGGCACCGTTCGGTCCCAGCAAGCCCGTGATTCGTCCATCGGGTGCGGCGAAACTGACCGACCGCACGGCTTCGACCTTGCCGAAACGCTTGCTGAGTGCATTAACAGTAATCATGGCGCAGGCCCCGCAAGCGAAACCCAGAACGGTGGTTGCATACGTCGATCGAGGCAGCTCGCATCGAGCGCCTTCGCATCGGTGGTGGCAAAGAAGTCGGCGAGTACACGGTCCATGCAAGGTATAGCCAGTTGCCCGTGACCCGCGCCCTGCAACGTCAAATGTCTCGAGTTGCGCAGGCCCCGGGCCACCCGTTCGGCGTCAGCGGGCGGAGTCACAGGATCCAGCGTGCCCGAGAGCAGTAAGGTCGGGACAGTGCTGACGAGCGGCTTGAAGAAATCGGCATCCACTCGGCCACGGGGCCAGTTCTTGCAGTGCATCGGCAATGCATCCACAAAGCCAGTACCGATATAGGTGGCCGAGAGAGCGGCGCGATCCACGGCCACGCTGTCGAAACGGGGTACGTCCTCGCTGCACACCACGGAGTTATGCATGCCCATCGCCAGCACCTCCTGCACGCTTTCGCTGGTTAGCAAAAAGAGCGTGGCGATCGGCCTGTAATCACCACGCGCAGCCTCGCTGACGACCAGCGGCAGCATCGCAGCGAAGTGCGGGTCGTAGCTGCCGAATCGCAGCACCACGGAGAGTTGCTCGGCACCGAAATCAATGGACGTCAGCACCGCAGTGCGCGGGTGGGCGACTTGGACCGACTGAGCGCTTTTCTGCAGCCGCGCCCGCAAGTCCCGAGTCTTCGCTGCCATGTCGCCGAACGCCTTGCGGCAGACTGCATCGTCGGCACAGCGCTTCCAGATGCCATCCAGTGCGTGCTGCGCATCGGTGGCCATGCGAGGGCCGAGTACCGTCTGCGGAGCGACCACGCCATCGAGCACCATGCTCCGCACCCGTGTGGGATATCTCCTCGCATAGTGCTGTGCGACGCGCGTGCCGTAGGAGCCCGCATAGAGATTGAGCGTCTCGTAGCCGAGCAGGGATCTCACCGCCTCGAGATCAGCGACCGCACGACTCGTGGTGTAAGCACCGAGGTCGTATTTTGCTGACAAGCGTTCAAGACACTGTTCGCCGACGCGGAGAAACGCGGCAGCGTCCGACATCGAACCGCTGCGATCTGCACCAGCCTCAACATCGCAGGTCAGGGGATTGGAGCGCCCCGTGCCGCGTTGATCTAGCAACAAAATGTCTCGTTGCCTACCGGCCCGCGCGAACGCGAAGGAGGTCGTGGTGAAGGCCAGCTGCGCACCCTGACCGGGGCCGCCAGCCAACAGCACGATCGGATCGCTCTGCTTCCGTTGGTTGATCGCGGGTACCCGGGCGACGGACAGCGTGATCCGCCGTGCACCGGGTTTATCGCTCTCAGGAATGCTGATTTCCGCGCACTCCGCCTCGATTGAGCTGAGTTGCATGGGGTCGGTCAGCCGGCATTTGGAAAAGGGCTTGGCGAGTTGGGCACCGCCGACGGCCGCCGAAGCGGGCACCGACGCAAAAGAGCCAAAAAATACGATGGCAAAAAGGATCACTCGAATCATCATTCTCGGCACCCCGTAATTGGGCGGGTGAGTGTCGACGTATGATGAATGCTATATCCTATTTATGCTATGTGTCAAATGCCGATGGTGGAGACTCGCGCTACTTGAAGGCCTGCCGATAGAACTGCCAGTACCGATCTCCCAACGCCTGCATGATCCCGAGCGGATCGTGGCCGACACCCTCGACGACGATCCACTCGTGCGGGATGCGGAGCTCGGTCAGATGGTCATGGAAGTCCACGTTATTGCCCAGCGTCTCATCCAAGCTCCCAATGACCATACGCACTCGCGAACCCCGCGCGATCGTTGCAGCGTTCTCGATCGCCTGCTGTCGTGGACTCACTGCCGTGAAGTAGTCGCGATCACCGCCGTAGACCTGCTGCAGGAGATCGGCCGCGGTTCGCCCACTCGCTCGCGGTGTTCGTGTCAACGTCGGCTGCAACGGCCCGGCACCGACGATCGAGACCGAGGCAAAGATGTCCGGAAACTTGAAACCGAGACGTGCTGCGCCATAACCCCCCATGCTGAAGCCATCGAGAATGCGCCCGTTGCGAGTGGCGATCGTGCGATAACGGACGTCGATGTGCGGTACGAGTTCGCGGACGATGAGCGTTTCCATCGGCACGGAACCATCTTTCCAGTCGACGTACATGCCAAGCCGCAAGCCATTGACGAATACGACCATGAACGGTGGCGCCTGACCCGCCTGAATCGCCCTATCGACTTGCCGCGCCAACGGAGCAATCCCGCGCAGCCCACCGCCCGAGCCGTGCAGCCAATAGACAACGGGGAAACGGCGGTCTGGCTCGGCCTCGTACGCTGCAGGTCGGTACAAGTGGTAGCTGACGCGTGTCGCGGCGACGCCGCTGTCGAACGTGTGGTACGTGACTCGAGGCGCCTCGACGACGGGCGTCACCCAATCTGAGCGCGCGGGCGACGACTCACCAACAGCGGACTCAGCAGCTGCGGATGTCGGCAGGACGCTCAACGCACCGACGAGCAATACACCGACGCGCAACACACCGAAAATTCTACTCAGCATGACGAAGTAGCCTCCAGGCATTTCACTGTCGAGTCGCCTTGAAGAGAGACTAAACGACATCGGCCCACTCGGCATCACGATGCACGGTCTATCCGGCCTACTCGATTCCCGGTAGGCTGCCGGCGCACTTATGACGGAGCATTTGAGATGAAGGATTTATTTTCGGTAGCCGGTAAGACCGTGCTCGTCACTGGCGGCTCGCGCGGCATCGGCGAGATGATCGCAGCCGGGTTTCTTGCGAACGGCGCCAAGGTCTATCTCAGTGCACGCAAGGCGGATCGCTGCATCGCCACGGCCGATCGTTTGGCTCGCGAGCATGGCGGACAGTGTGTCGCTCTTCCGGCTGATCTCTCGCAAGTCGAGGGCGTCAATGCACTGGCAGCCGCCCTCGCCGCTCGCGAGGCGAGACTCGATGTACTCGTCAACAATGCGGGTGCGTCATGGGGAGCCCGGCTCGGCGAGTTTCCGGAAGCAGGCTGGGACAAGGTGATGGACACCAACGTCAAAGGCGTGTTTTTCCTCACGCAGGCGTTACTTCCGATGCTGCGTGCGGCAGGGACCGCCGAGTCCCCCTCGCGTGTGATCAATATTGGGTCGGTCGATGGCATCGGCACGCCGACGTTCGATACGTATTCTTATGGGCCCTCCAAGGCCGCACTGCACCACCTCACGCGCATGTTGGCTGCGCGTCTCGTGCGTGAACATATTCTGGTCAATGCCATCGCTCCGGGCCCATTCCCGACGTGGATGCTCAGCACAGGGGTCGGTTTCGGCGGCAAGGTCGAGGGCGATGGTGTCGATTGGGACGCCGTAGGTCGCACCAATCCGCGGGGCCGAGTGGGTACGCCCGAAGACATCGCAGGCGTAGCGATTTTCCTCGCCTCACGCGCAGGCGCGTACACGGTGGGTGAAGTCGTTACCTGCGATGGCGGGTTGTTGGTCGCCCGCTAAGATTCAGCGCGGGCTGATCATCAAAGCATGTCGAGCGGAATCTTGAGGTAGGCCGTGCCGTTGGCTTCCTTCGGAGGCATCTCGCCCGCGCGGATATTGACCTGTACCGACGGCAGGATGAGTACCGGCATCTCCAAGGTCGCATCACGCTGCGTTCTCATCTTCACGAAGGCAGACTCATCGACGCCGTCGTTCAAATGGATGTTGTACGTGCGTTCCGCAGCGACCGTCGTCTCGTACGCGACAGTCCGCGATTGAGGCGGATAATCGTGACACATGAACAGGCGCGTAGTTGGCGGCAAGCTCAATAGCTTACGGACGGACGCGTAAAGAGTCCGGGCGTCTCCACCCGGAAAGTCGCAACGGGCGGAACCCACGTCGGGCATGAACAGGGTGTCGCCCACGAAGACCGCATCGCCAATGTGGTACGCGACGCAGGCCGGAGTGTGACCAGGCACGGCCATGACCCTCACCTGCAGCGCACCGATCCGAAACTCGTCGCCGTCATCGAACAACGCGTCGAACTGTGAGCCGTCGGTCGGGAATTCAGGTTCGAGGTTGAAGACGCCTTTGAACACTTCCTGAACCAGACTGATCTTGCTGCCGATCGCCGTTTTTCCGCCGAGTCGCTGTTTCAGATACGGCGCGGCAGTCAGATGATCGGCGTGGGCGTGAGTTTCAAGGATCCATTCGACCTGCAACGCCTGCTCCGTGACGTAGGCAATCACCTTATCCGCAGAGGTGGTGCGGGTGCGGCCGGACTTGGGATCGTAGTCGAGCACCGAATCGATGATGGCGCAGGCCGTACCGGGCCCGTTGTGCACCACGTAGGTCAGCGTCCAAGTCGCGGGGTCGAAAATGGCGTGCACTTGAGGGTTCGACGCTAAGGGGGCCATACGAGACTCCTGGTCCGTAACGATCATTCGTTATATTGATTAATATATTATTAACAAATATACTATGTCAACGTTGTGATTGGAGCGCCTGATACGGCGAATCATTCGATGTCTGCCCCTACCCTTGACCTAGCCGAGATGCAGTCCGCCGCCGCGCGCGCCTGCGAGCTCATGAAGGTGCTGGCCAACCCTGATCGGCTGCTGATCCTGTGCCAGCTATCGCAGCAGGAGATGTGTGTGGGCGATCTCGAAGAACACCTCGGCATCGTGCAGCCGACTTTGTCCCAACAACTCACGGTGCTGCGCAATGCGGAACTCGTCAGCACTCGACGCGACGGCAAGAACATCTACTACAGCCTCACGAGCTCTCCGGCCGTGGCCGTGATCGAAACGCTGTACCAGCAATACTGCATGGACACAGCCACTCCGATGTCTAAAAGGAGCAAACGATGATCATCGACTGGATCAACTTCACGCCGTGGTCCGCTTTGGCCGGAGGCATTCTCCTCGGCCTCGCCTCAGCGGCGTTCATACTGCTCAACGGTCGCGTCCTTGGCATCAGCGGAATTTTGGGCGGATTGCTCGTGCCACGGCGCAGCGACGCCAGTTGGCGAGTGTTCTTCCTCATGGGGCTGCTAGTCGCGCCAGTCACGCTAGCACTGCTCGCGCCGACATTGATCGCCACGCCACGCATTGAGGCGAACAACGCCGCCATCGTCGCTGCTGGGCTGCTCGTGGGTCTCGGCACCCGCTATGGCTCCGGATGCACCAGCGGACACGGAGTTTGCGGGCTGTCGCGACTGTCGCCGCGCTCGATGGTGGCCACGCTCGCGTTCATGGCGTCGGGCTTTCTCACCGTTTATGTCATTCGTCACCTGATCTGATCACTCGGGGCACCATATGAACCGTATTGCAGAGTTTGCCGTCGGCTTGCTGTTTGGCTGGGGGTTGCTGGTATCCGGTATGACTGACCCGGGTAAGGTAGTGGGGTTTCTCGATCTGGCGGGAGCCTGGGATCCGTCTCTGGCCTTCGTGATGGGCGGGGCAATACTCGTCGGTCTGCTCGGCTTCACGCTTGCAAAGAAGCGCACCCGTAGTTTTCTCGGTGCCGCGATGCACCTACCCACAGCGCGAGACATCGACCGCCGACTGGTCCTCGGCTCGCTGACCTTTGGTGCAGGCTGGGGACTCGCCGGGTTTTGTCCGGGTCCCGCACTCGTTGCCATGGGCGCCGGGATTCCCAAGGCCGCTCTATTCGTGGTGTCGATGATTGCCGGCATGCTGCTATTCGAGTTGTTCGAGAGGCAGCGTCGCGCACGCACCCAATAAAAAACGGCGGCGCTTTCGCGCCGCCGTTGCTCTGGCCTACACAGAGCTGGCCTACACAGAGTGAAGATCGGTCAGAGGCGATCGAGGTTCATCACCTTGTTCCAGGCCTTGACGAAGTCCTTCACGAACTTGTCCTTGCCATCGTTCGCAGCGTAGACCTCTGCCACGGCACGCAACTCGGAATTCGATCCGAACACGAGATCCACAGGCGTAGCCGTCCACTGGGGCTTGCCAGTGTCCCGGTCCACACCGTCATAGACGCCTTCGCCCGCTGGCGATTTGCGCCATGACGTCTTCATATCCAGCAAATTGACGAAGAAGTCGTTGGAGAGCGTGCCCGGACGGGTCGTCAACACTCCATGCCGCGACTGCGCGTGATTGGCCCCGAGAGAGCGCATTCCGCCGACCAGTACCGTCATCTCGGGCACCGTGAGAGTCAACAGGTTAGCGCGATCCACAAGAGCCTCAGCCGGCGAGAGATAGTTGCCCTGGCCGTAGAAGTTGCGGAAGCCATCCGCAGTCGGCTCGAGCGGCCGGAACGAGGCCACATCCGTCTGCGCCTGCAAGGCGTCCATGCGTCCCGGCGTGAAAGGCACCGTAACGTCGACACCCGCGCGCTTGGCCGCCTGCTCGATGGCCACCACACCGCCCAGCACGATCACATCGGCCAGCGAGACTTTCTTACCGCCCTTTTGAGCGCGATTGAAATCCTGCTGGATGCCCTCGAGTTGCTTCAGCACCTTCGCCAACTCTGCCGGATCATTGACAGCCCAGGTGTTCTGCGGGTCGAGTCGAACCCGAGCCCCGTTTGCACCGCCGCGCACGTCCGTGCCACGGAAGGTGGACGCCGACGCCCACGCGGTGCGGACGAGCTCCGCCGTACCGAGTCCAGACGCAGCGATCCGCGACTTCAACTGGGCGATGTCGCCCGAGTCGACGAGCGGGTGATTCACTGCCGGAATCGGGTCTTGCCACACCAGCACCTCCGACGGCACCTGCGAACCCAAGTAGCGCGTGCGCGGACCGAGATCCCGGTGCGTCAGCTTGAACCACGCGCGAGCAAACGCATCGGCGTACTGGTCGGGGTTCTTACGGAAGCGCTCAGCGATTTTGCGATATTCCGGATCGAACTTCATCGACAGATCGGTGGTGAACATGATCGGCGGGTGACGCTTGGTCGGGTCGTGAGCGTCGGGCACCAGATTCCAGGCACCCTTGTCCGTCGGCACCCACTGAATCGCACCACCCGGGCTGCGCGCCTGCTCCCACTCAAACGTGAACAAATTGTCGAGGTACTGAGTCGTCCAGGCGATCGGGTTGGCCGACCATGCACCCTCGAGCCCACTCGTCACCGTGTCGGCGCCCTTGCCGGTGCCGCACTTGTTCTTCCAGCCAAATCCTTGCTCTTCGACCCCTGCCGCTGCGGGCTCCGCACCGACACACTTAGACGGGCCGTGTGCCCCGTGTGCCTTGCCGAAGGTGTGTCCGCCGGCAATCAACGCAACGGTTTCCTCATCGTTCATCGCCATGCGCCCGAACGTTTCGCGAATATCACGCGCAGCCGCAAGAGGATCAGGCTTGCCGTTGGGACCTTCCGGATTCACGTAGATGAGACCCATCTGCACTGCGGCAAGCGGGTTCTGCAACTTACGGTCGCCGCTGTGACGCTCGTCTGCGAGAAACTTACCCTCGGGGCCCCAATAGGTGATGTCGGCTTCCCAGTCATCTTCACGACCGCCAGCAAAGCCAAACGTTTTGAAGCCCATCGACTCAAGCGCGACGTTACCCGTCAGCACCATCAGATCGGCCCAGGACAACGCCCGGCCATACTTTTGCTTCACTGGCCACAACAGGCGGCGAGCCTTGTCGAGGTTGACGTTGTCGGGCCAGCTGTTGAGCGGCTCAAACCGCATCTGCCCGCCGTCAGCGCCGCCACGACCGTCACCGAGACGGTACGTACCTGCACTGTGCCACGCCATACGGATGAAGAACGGACCGTAATGACCATAGTCCGCCGGCCACCACGGCTGCGAGGACTTCATCAACGCCTCGATGTCTTTCTTCACGGCGTTGAGATCGAGCTTCTTGAACTCTTCGGCGTAATTGAAGGAATCGCCCATCGGGTTCGACTCCGAGCCGTGCTGACGCAAGGGTCGAAGATCGAGCTTATCTGGCCACCAGAACTGGTTCGAAGTCGGCTTACCCGCAGCCTCGGTCGGCGCAGCGTGCATAGCTACAGCACTGACCAACGCCGCCGTAGCGACCATCGTTAACATGGATCGACGCATTGACTTCCCTCCTCGGGGTTTTTACAACTGGGGCAGCATGCGCCGGCTGCAGAAGGTCGTTAAATAGATAGTTTCGATGCCTCTGATCGACCAGACCTATCGGGGGCCGGATGATCCGCCGGCGGCCTAGGGAAGTCTCTAACGTGTCAGTGCAACACCGATCACCGCGTTTCCATTGCCGTCCAACTCTGGCCACACGACGATCGCGGTCTTGCCATCGCTCGCTGCTCGCGGGAACCCGGTGGCCCGTCCTCGCAGCGCGGGCTCAGCAATCGAGAGCCCTGCTTCCACTCGTCCATCGGGGTGCACGTATGCATAGTCGACGGCAGGACGGTCACGAGCGCGGCTGATCCAAGTCAGCAGGAAGCCGTCCTGCCATGCAATGGCATCGACTCGACCTGAAGGCACCTGAGTTAACGGCAGTGTGCGCATCTGCGGTTTGTCTAAGAGAGCCCTCGGTGAGTCCGCAACCACGTAGCGCAAGGTCATTTTTTCATCCGTCACGGTCGGCCAAAAAATCAAACCTCGCTCACCGTTGGCGGCGATGGCCGGTCCATTGACAGGACAGCCTTCTATTTTCCATTGGTCATGATGTACAACGGACGGCGCTTCCCATCGCCCCAAGGAATAAATGGCAACCGAAATATCGCGGATCTCCGCCTCTGTTCGGTCGCGATACACGATGAGTTTCTGCTCATTCCAGCGCGCCATATCCGTCTGGCAACAGCTGCAGGTTCGATTGTCGATCTCGTATTCACGGGTGATGTTTCCCGCTCGATCGATGACTGCCGAACGCAAGGTCATCGGCACACTTTCATGGTCGTGGGTCGCATGTGACGTCGCGCCCGCCGCCGCGTCTGCAGCGCGTCGTCCATCGAGCCAAGACATCAGCACGCGATCTTCACCGTCGGCGATCATTGACACGAAGCCATGCTGCGTCTTGGTGCCATCGCGGTGCGGCGACATCGGTGAGGACCATGTCTTGCCGCGATCGATGGAACGGACGACCCGGATGTCGTACCCCTCCGGCATATCTGGGTCGTTTCGCTCGAGCCAAAATGCGACCCAATCTCCGTTGTCGAGAACGACGAGAGCCGGGATGTCCGCCCAGTTCACGAACCAGTTCGAGCCCTTAGAGATCACGCCCTGCCCCGTCCGACGCCCCTCTAAGTCGAGGGTCATCCAGTTCAGCGATGTCACGTCCTGCCGCATGCTCTGCCAGGTCATCAGGAACCCGTGACCGCGCTCGGTGACGACGTTCGGTTGTCCGCCAGACGGCGCGTCCTGTAGCAGGATCCGCGAAAAGGTCGGCACGGAGTCGGCCCGAACCAGCGCGACCAAGCCGAATGATGACAGCAGCACCCAGATCCACTTACGCACGGCCTATCCTAGCACCCTTGACGGCGGCGACTAGGCCGCGCAGCCTCACCATAAGACGATTCAGTACGGGGGATAAACAATGACACCAAAAATTACTTTGACGGTCGTGTGGCTGGTACTGTTCAGCCTCGCAGGTCACTCAGCAACGCTCGGTATCTCACCCGAGGGACAAAAAGCCGCCGCGCCCGACATCGCAGTCAACTCAAAAGGCGACATTGCGGTGCTGTGGGTCGACCGATCGCCGCAGGAAATGTCGGGTGGCGCGCAAAGTCACGACCGTCACATCGCCGTCACGGATGTTTACGTGGCGATCTCCAAGGATGGCGGTGCCAGTTTCGCCGCTCCAGTCAAAGTCAATCTGTCAGCCGGTGCCGTGTGGGGGCAACAGGTTAGCCGGCCTCGCGTCGTCGGCACGCCCAACGGTACTTGGCACGTGTCTTACGCCGCCAACGACCTTCATCCGGCATTGAACAAGACCGTGCTGACGACTCACTACACCCGCTCCAACGATGGTGGTCGTTCCTTTGAAGCTCCGAAGCGCTTGTCGGCAATAACCGATCAAGACATGAGCGGCGTCATCCACGGTGGCTTCGCGAGTGCTGCCGCGTTTGGAACCATCGCTGCCGCACCGGATGGCAGTGTGCATGTCTATTGGATCGATACCCGTCATATGCAACCTGACAGTGACTCCGGCGCTCTCTACAGCGCCTTGTCACGCGACGATGGCCAGACGTTTTCAATCGAGAAGCAATTGGTCGACACGAGCGTGTGCCCCTGCTGTCAGCTCACGGCAGTGGCCAATTCGAAGTCGGAGATTTTGTTGGGGTCGAGGCGAGTCGAAAAAGACAGTTTTCGACCCGCGACCGTCATGACGCTCTCGAGTAAGGACGCTGCCGTCAACGATCGACAGCCGATCGGCGGCGCACCATGGCAAATCGCCGGGTGCCCCTTGAAGCCCACCGTCGTCGCGGTGCACGACAAGCATGTGTTCGCTGCGGTTCATAACGGCGGCGAGGAGACGCCCGGAGTCATTTTTTCTGTATCGAGCGATGCGGGGAAATCCTTCAAGGCTCGGAGCGTCATTCACCCGGCCGCGGCGGTCTCGGATGCACCGACGATTGCAGTGAACGGCTCTCGAGTCTTGCTGGCGTGGCACGCGAAAGTGGCGGGCGGCCCGCGACGCGTCTACTACCGTTTCTATAGTCCCTCCGGCGATCCCGTGGGCGAGATTCAGGAGCTTGATTCAGCCCCGGGCCTTGCCCAGAACCCCGTGGCTGCCGTGAGATCAGACGGCAACTTCCAGCTTATCTGGCAGCAAGCAGATCGAGTGTGGGCGACGACGATTCCTGGGCAGTAATGCGCTCCAACGTTTCCAATGCGATTGCATGGGCGGTGGCCATGCTGCTGTATCAGGGAGCAGCCGCCCCTGCCGCCGAGAGCCGCGTCGCACCGGGTACGTTTGAACTGACCGCGGTCAGCCCGCCAGCGATGGCGGCTCAGAGCCCAGATCTCGCAATTGGACCCGATGGCTCGATCAACATCGTATGGCTCGGCGAGAACACGGCGCCACCCAATGCGGCCCAGATCGCGGCTCGAGGGCACTCTCACGACTCATCAACCAGTCTCTACTTTGCACGATCAACCGACGGCGGACGATCGTTCTCCTCACCTCAACAAGTCAATCGGGGCAAAGGTGATGTCTGGGGATTCTCGATCAGCAAACCGCGTATCGCGATCAGTGAGGGCGGAGTCATTCACATCCTCTATCCCGGCAACGCGCGCAACGCCACCACTGGCGAAAACGAAACGGTGGCGCTGTATGCCCGGGCAACGAGCGACCGAATGGTCTTCGAATCGCCGCGCCGACTTAACGTCGACGCACTGACGGATGCGCTCACCAAAGATGACGGTGGCAGCTTCGCGACGATCATTACCGGTCCGCAGCAGCAGGTATACGCAGCATGGATTGACACGAGAACCATGACGAGCGGCGAAACCGCGCGTGCTGCATTGACGGTGTCGCAGGATGACGGCAAGACCTTCTCACCGGACTTCGAAATCCTCCCGTCGATGGTATGTCCCTGCTGCCAACTGTCGTCCGTAGTCGATTCGCAGGGGCGGCTGGCCCTCGGCATACGACTGGTCGATGGAAAATATCGCGACAATGAAATCGTCGTATTCTCCGATCAGGGCCGGCGCCTCGACTCTCGTCGTCGCGTTGCCGGTGCGCGATGGGAATTGGAGGGTTGTCCGCGAAAACCTACGGCGATCGCCGTAAGAGATAACCAGTGGGCGACCGCGTTTTACGCCGGCGCGGAGCGCCCTGATGGCGTGTACACGGCCTGGTCGAACGATGGCGGCACTACCTGGTCTGTGCCGCGCGCCTTGCACCCCGAGGCGACGCGATCCGATGCGCCAACGTTAGTCTTCGGAGGTCGTCGACTTTTCGTGGTGTGGCAGGCACGACTCGATACCGGCGACTATCGCCTGTTCGCCAGTGTCTCCGACGACGGTGGACAGAATTTTTCCGAACCGACGACCCTGCCGATTCCTACAGGCGTCGCACGGCTGCCTACGATCGCAGCCCACACCGATGGATCGATCCAAGTCGCATGGCAGCAGGATCGCTCCATCATGACGCTGCGCTGGCGCCCGTAACGCCGACTTGAGTGTGGGTCAGGGCGCTTTCCGGCGCGGACTCCAATTGGTAAGACTGACGCCGAGTAGTGCGATCAAACCGCCAACCACCATCGATGCGAGTAATGCCTCATCGAGGAGCCACGTGCCCAGCAACACGCCAAAGACAGGAACGAGGTTGTTGAACACGGACGCCCGCGCCGGCCCCAGCTTGGCCAAACCCTGCGCATACCAGACGAAGGCCAGCGCCGTACCACCGGCGCCGAGATAAAGAATTGATGCCCAGGCCTCAACCGACACGGCACCCAGACTCCAATCGGACCACTCAAGAGGGAATCCAACCGACAGCAGCGCAGCGGCCCAGAGTGTCGTGATGGTCGTCAGTGCGAGCGCCGACGGCGCGCGATCACCGGCCAGAGCGTACCGGCTGATGATTGTGTAAACGGCCCAGCACAGCGCACCCCCCAGCATCAGTGCCTCGCCGCGACCGACGCGCTGGAACAGCACCGAGAGATCGCCCTTTGCAAGCACGGTGCACACGCCGGTAAGCGCGAGCAGGATTCCGAGCCACCGGTGCCAGGCCAACCGCTCGCGGAACACCAACGCCATGGCAACCGCCGTCATGATCGGATTGAGCGCCACCACGAGTGCTGTTCGACTTGCGGGAATCAGCTCGAGCGCGCCGAGGAACAACAGGTTGTAGGTTACGAGGCCGACGAGGGCCAGTGCCGCGCTGTAGTACCAATCGCGGCGACGCAGCTCCGGCCAGCCGCGCTCCACCCAGAGCATGATCGGTACCAATACCGCCGCTGCTGCCCAGAACCGCAGTGCCGCCAGCGTGAAGTGCGGCATTTGCGGCGCTGCCACCCGTCCGGCAATAAAGGTGCCGCCCCACAAGGCCGCGACGCCGACGAGTCGTAGGTAGATGGCAGATTCGCGCATCAACGTATTATCAGTCTTTGACTAATCGCCGACTTAATCCAAGCCAACCGGCGGCTAATGCAAGATGCAGAATATCCGCTGGCTGCAAGGCGGTGACAGGCGATATCTTTGCCGCGAAGCACAGCAGGCCCACTAGCATGATGACTGCCGAAATCACACCAAGCCTAAAACTCTGACTCGAGCAGGCATACGCGACGCCGGACACGGACAGCACCGCACACGCGTCGAGATATAACCGCGACCCGGTGGACATCACGATGAGCGCGCCCAATATCGCCAAGACCGAAATCATGAGTATCGATGCCCGCCATTCGCGGATCACGCGCCATTGAGTAAACCAGGCCGAAATTGCCATTGCCGGGAACGCGGCGACACCGGCGATCATCGAGATCAGCCTGTGCGGCGCTTCTACGGCGTAAACACCGGAAAATCGCAGTGCACCAAGCAACGCGGCGGCGGAAAACAACCCGGCGGCAACTCTGAACAACGGCGACTGTGTGGAGCTCAGTGCCACATAAGCGGTTACAACAAAAAGCACCGCGTCAGTAATCGCGAGGGTATTAACGAGCCGACCCCATCATCTCGGGACGCATCCAGAGTCGCCCGATGAAACTGAAAAACGCAAGCATCACGGCCGAGTAGAGCAAGTTTTGCTCCAGTGAAAGCCTTGCGTCGATGACGTACAGCGTCATCAGCATGCACACACCGACTAGGGTTGAAATCCCGCCGATCAGTTTCATCCGCCCCGTGTATGGAGTCGCAAAGGGCGCAAATCTCGCCGCATCAAAGGGCTTCTCCTGCACGGCCTCGAGCTGCAGCGGTCCTCGAGGTGGACCAAAGACATGCATAAACCTCTCACGCCCGGATCGCGCAGCGCGGACGAGGCGACCGATAACGAAGTAATGCTGAACATTCGCCCAGACGGGGTCCCAACTATTCAGCGGCTTGCGGATCCCGTAGATGATCTTTTCGTCGGCTCGCTCATCGGCATAAGTCCCAAACAGCTGATCCCAAAGACTGAAGATACCGCCGTAGTTTTTGTCGATGCAGTAATCGTTCTGGCCGTGATGCACACGGTGATTGGACGGTGTCACGAGAAAGCGCTCCAGAATCCCCAGGCGACCGACCAGCTGGGTGTGCACCCAGTACTGGTACAGAAGGTCAATCAGAGCGACGACAACGAACACCTTGGTCGGGATGCCCAGAACGGCCAGTGGCAGATAGAACGCCCACTTGAAATAAAATCCGGTGGCGGACTGTCGCAGCGCGGTGGCGAGGTTGAAGTCTTCGCTGCTGTGGTGGATGACATGGGAAGCCCAGAAAAGGTTGATCTCGTGTCCCGCGCGGTGCACCCAGTAGTAGCAAAAGTCATAGAGCACGAGCGCAAGAAGCCAGGTCCATACACTGCCGGAGTCCCAGGTGAACAGGCCAAACTGCCCAACGAGCAGGGAGTACATGTAGACGCTGAAGGCGCCACCCATCACGTTGATGAACTGGCTGACCAGCCCCGCGTTGAGCGAGGTGACGGTGTCCTGGAAGCGATACAAATCCCTGCCTCGCACTCTCGCCACGCAGTATTCCGTTGCGATCATGAGGAAGAACACGGGGACGATGTACAGGTACGGGCTCATTCCCGATTTATAATAATCGGAAATACGGTTTTACAGTGGGTGCAATTGCGTCAGCATGCAGATCACCCCACCCCACACCCCACCGGATTCACCATGAAAAATCCTCTGAACCCGTTGCTCGACACCCTCAGCCGACCGATGGCTGTGACGGGGCGAGTTCTACTCGGGCTCTATTTCCTTGTTCCGGGCTTGTCGAAGGTGACAGGGTTCGCGGGCACGCTGGCCTACATGGAACTCCACGGCGTACCCCTCGCCTTGCCTGTGCTACTACTGACCATTCCGCTACAAGTCGGGGGTGGATTGGCCCTTATTGCCAACTGGAACGCACGGACCTGCGCGTTCCTGCTCGCAGGGATGACGCTGCTGATCAACGTATTCATGCACGACTTCTGGAACGATTATCCCGGCGGCAACCCGCAGCACGAGTTACAGAATTTCATCAAGAACCTCGGGATCTTCGCCGGACTGCTACTGCTTGCGGCGCGGCGTCCAGAACAGTAGCGGGGGGCTCGCCCCCAGCCCTCGTATCTTCATGACAACCCCCAAAAGGGCTGCCTAAACTAACTGCAGAACTGGACCATTCACATCGGGCTGGACACCCCGGCAGAGTCCTCAGGGTGTGCGGTGAGACAGCCAGACGAACCTTTACTGACCCGCTTGCCACGCAGGATTGGCCAGCACTCTATGAAGGCACCTTATTCGTCTATGCTTTGGTCATGAACCGCCAACCCATCCTCCAGGACGGCAGCGTCATCCTGACACCACTTCGACCAGATGAGTTCGAGGAACTTCTGGCCGTGGCCAGCGATCCTTTGATATGGGCGCAACACCCAAATCCCGATCGTTGGAAACAAGAAATTTTTCGCACGTATTTTGATGGCGCGTTGGCATCGGGGGGCGCCTTCATGATCCGCGACAAAGCTCACGGTAGCGCCATCGGCAGCACCCGCTTCTATGATCATAACCCCGAGACGAACGAGATCAAGATCGGCTATACCTTCTTTTCGCGGGACCAGTGGGGCAGCGGTACCAACCAGCGCGTCAAAAAGCTACTGCTCGATCATGCTTTCCAGTATGTGAAGCAGGTGATCTTTCATGTAGGCGCCCAGAACCTGCGCTCGCGCATCGCAATGCAACGCCTGGGCGCGGAGATCATCGGGGAAGAGGAAGTGACCTACTTCGGCGAACTTCCCAAGACAAATGTCGTGTTCAGGATCGCTGCTCTGTGATTTGAGACACGTCCGACGAAAGTCTTGGCCTGCTTGGATTCGCACCCACGGACCAAGGGATTATGAGAAGACTGGACTCAGTAGCTCCTATTGGCCTTCACGCACTTACGCAGTACTTAAAGAATATCGACCTTAGACTCAAAGTTTTTTGACACGCTAAATTTAAGCGTGGGCGAGCGCTCATTGTCGTTTGCAAAGACACTCGAAGAATTTACGACTGCGCTGTCGAACACGATTATCGAGCGAGTCGGGTGCAGATCCCACGCTCAACACGCCCACAATCGGCCGGGGTCTGCAGGGCGAAGCCTGAGCCACTGGAAAGGCTCGATCGTCTGTGCCGACCACACAGGTTTCGACGCACTGTCCCGCGAAGGCGTGACCGAGGTCGGCTGCATGGCGCATGCTCGGCGCAAGTTCCATGCCCTGCACAAAAATCTCCGCAGCGAGATGGCCGCAGAAACCTTGCCTTTAGGGTGTGAGCGGCAGCCGCCTGCGGACATCGCGAAAGTACCCGTTGAGATCATGACCGTCGAGTCGTTTGCCCGACGTGAGACTCATCACGACGGCGACGCGACGATCGGCGCGAGCGGAGCCTGGGAAGTGCCAGTTATTGCGGCTGAGTGCAGGCCCTCAACTCGAAGCACTACTGCCTCACCGCTTGACACCCGCTAACACGTCGGTATTGCGCTGACCACGCGCAACGCATGGGTGGGGCCGGGCGCATACGACGCTCTGGGTTTTTTGAATCGACTTCGAGTGTCTGTCCCGTCGAGAACCCAGTGAAAGTCCGATCTGTGTGCGTAAACGCGCAGAGAGATCCGGCCGATCGAACATAGAGTGCGCTCGTCGAGATTATTTCTTCGACAGACACGTCTATAAATACAGGAGAACTTAATGAAAAACTTACTTAAAGCCTTCATTCGCGACGAGCGCGGGCTTGCAGCAGTCGAATACGCCATCGTTGGCGGTATCGTCGTCGCCGGTTTGGTCGGTATTTTCGGGGACATCGGTGACCAGGCTGTCCTTCGTTTGACCGAGCTGAAGAACGCCCTCAGCGTCTAACTCGCATTCCCCATCGAAACTGGTGTCCGGGCGGTAACGCCACTCCCTACCGTCCGGACACTTTTTTTGGAACGCCGTGAACTCTATCCCCATATTGCACCTGGCAATCCTGATCCCAGCGGTCGTCATCGCTGCCGTCTTTGACTGGCAGTCTCGTCGCATACCCAACCGACTAACCGCAGTCGTCGCAATTGCAGGCATCGTTCACCTCGCTATCGAACACTCTGCTGCATCCGCGCTTGGCGGTCTCGGCCAGGGCGTCATCGCGGGCCTCGCCTGCACGCCGATCTACCTGCTGCGCGGTATGAGTGCGGGCGATGTAAAGCTGATTTCCGCGACGTCGATTTGGTGGACAACTTCTCAACTGCTGATCGCTCTCGCCTCGACCGCGATCGTCGGTGCGATTCTCGCAGTCATCTACATGTGTTTAACCCGGGGAGCAACACACGTGCCATATGCGATCGCCATCGCCATGTCGACCGTCGGTACCGCTCTGACCGCCTGAGGATTTTATGACCTATGACACTAGAAAAAATATGTGGTTGATTTTCGTCGCGCTAGTTTTTGCTGCGTTGGCTGCGTGGCTCGCTACGCGCTGGATGCAAACGCGTATTGATTTAGCCGATAACGGGAAACTACGACTCTCAACCATGGTGATTGCCGCACGTGACGTGCCGCTGGGCAAACGCATTGAGGCTGCCGACGTCAGACTCGTTCGAGCAACACCGACGAGCATCCCGCCGGACTCCTTTAAAAAATCGGAAGACGTCATTGGAAAGGTCTCCAGGTCCTCGGTGTTGGCAGGTGAGGCACTGATCAATCGACGCCTTTCCAAACATGTCGGCGGTAGCTCGCTGGCTGCGGTGCTTGAACCTGGAATGCGTGCCGTGACGGTGCGTGTCGACGACGTGATCGGTGTCGGTGGATTCGTACTACCGGAGAATCGGGTTGATGTCTTGGCTTCGTTCCAAGAGAGCAGCATATACCGAGCCGAAACGATTCTTCACGATATCCGGGTCCTCGCTGTTGATCAGCGATCCGACCCGGGCTCGAACGAGCCGCTCGTGGTGCGCGCCGTGACGCTGGAGGTCACACCCGAGGGGGCTGAGAAAATCGCAGCAGCCCAACAGCGTGGGCGGATTCAGCTCACGTTACTTAACCCGATGTCGGCCAAAGAAACCACGACGAGCGACAAGTTTGGTGAAACAGAGATCATCGTACGTGCACCGAAATTGATCGAGGCGGGGATCTTTTCGATCCGGACGCCGCGATTCGAGAAGCCAGCACAAACGTCACCTCCCGTGACGTTGATTCGCGGTACCCAAGTCATTACACGCAAGTCCGAATAGGTATACAACATGCAGCGAGCACTATTTTTAGTTCTATTGATTCTCCCCAGCGGATTTATCTGCGCAGCAAATGCCGATATCAGCAGCCACAAAATCACGCTAGCGGTTTTTCAATCACACACAATAACGCTCGCCAAAGCGGCTAAGCGGGTATCCATCGCAGACCCTGAAATCGCGGATGTCGTCGTCCTGAGCCCCACCGAATATTACGTTCTTGGCAGAGATGTCGGTGTGACGAATCTCATTGTTTGGGACCGGGAAGGCGGAACACGATCGTCATTTGAGGTAGAGGTCACGCATGACCTCGAGGGACTGAAGACCCGACTCTTCCATTTGATTCCCGGCAACGGCATCGAGGTATCCTCGGCACAAAGATCTATCGTGTTGTCTGGCCGTGTGGCGAGCGCGACGGCCATGAACACCGCGACCCGATTGGCCGAGAGCTACCTGGCACGCCTCGATAGTTCACGCAGAGGTCGCGAGGCGGAATCCGACAAGCAATCAAGTCAGCGAACGACAGATCGCGCAAGCGGAGAGATCATTAATTTGCTCGAAGTCGCTGGCGCTCAGCAAGTCATGGTCGAAGTGCGCGTGGCGGAAGTGTCACGCTCAGAACTGAAGCGAATCAATGCCCGATTCAACGCGTTCGGCGGTCGTGGCAATTGGAGTGGGGGCGGAGTCAACGGCGGTGCCTCTTTTCCCGATGCCATGTTCGGGCCTTCCGGCGCTCGCATTCCCTCGGTAGCCCCTGGCGCAGGCTCGGTGGTCGCGGCGGCGCTCGCCGAGTTCGCGCCGAACGATCTCTCCATCGCGAACCAAGGCATATTCACGAGCTTTCTCTCCGATAGCTTTGCGTTCAATCTCGCATTGGATGCCGCGAAAGATCAGGGGCTTGCCAAGATTCTGGCCGAGCCAACGCTGACGACCTTGACCGGGCAAGAAGCGACTTTCCTCTCGGGTGGGGAGTTTCCGATCCCCGTTCCACAAAGTGATCGCAGCGTCACGATATCCTTTAAAGATTTCGGCATCTCGTTGAAGGTCTTGCCGACAGTACTCGCAGATGACCGTATCAACACGAAACTCGAGGTGTCGGTCAGCGAAATTTCAAACGCCACCAGCGTCGTTCTGAATCCGACACAAACGAACTCCACGTTTATCGTTCCGTCACTTACGAGACGTAATGCAACAGGCACCGTAGAGCTGGCTGATGGGCAGACGATCGCGTTGGCTGGCTTGTTCAGCGACAACGTCCGATCGATGGTGAGCAAGTTCCCGGGCCTTGGCTCTTTGCCAGTGCTCGGCGCCCTTTTCCGAAGCCAGGATTTCGTGAAAGGCAACACCGAACTCGTGATTCTGGTGACGCCACGCCTCGCACGACCCATTGATCCGAAAAAATTGACGCTGCCGACGGATCGTTATCAACAGCCCGATGATTGGGATTTCTACATGATGGGGCGAATCAGCGCACCGGAACCCGCCCCGACAGAGGCCAAGCAAGAAAGGAAAGATCCATGAATACAAATAAACCGATTTCAATCGTCTGCTCCGTCGTCTCGGCGATAGTAATACTCGGCGGATGCGCGACTACGGAATCCTCAGTAGCTGATGGTCAATCCCTGAAGACGATTCTCGCGGCGCAAGTGAATGACGCACAAGCGACAGCGCGCCATGGTACGGCGGCGCCGCAAGGTACGGACGCCGAGGTATCCAACGCGACAGTCAAAAAGATGCGCAGTCGTAGTGGCACTGGCGCAGCTCGTCCTGGGCAGATTGAGTCGCTACCGGGCGGCACGGATCGAAATTAATATGGTTCGGACGTTCCGAGATCCGCGTCGCGCTCAGGGCAGCGCCGTAATACTGATGCTGGTGGCATTGGTGACGGTTTTGGGCATCGTTGGACTTGCGATTGACGCCAGTCACCTCGGCTATGTGAAGTCGAGGCTGCAAGCGACGGCTGATGCCATGTCGCTGGCGGCGGCCCGCCGACTGGATGAAACCGGATCGACGCTGGCCGCCTGCGAGGTGGGGCGTGAAGTGTTGCTCGCCAATGCGACAGGATTCACCGAGCTCACAGAGGATCTGCCCGCCGGAGTGTCCTGTCCGCAGAACACCTGGTTCGAGATGCAATTTTCGGCAACGCCCAGCCCCTTCGTGGCAGGCAGTACGCCTGCGCGCTATGTACGCATTCGATTGACGAATGTGTCGAGCAGTGTGAGTTTCGCTCAAGTTCTCGGCATCGTTGATCTATCGGCCGGCGCGAGCGCCATTGCCGGTCCGAGCGCGCCGGTGACGTATGCCTGTAACATTTTCCCCATCGGGGTGTGCGCCGATAAGAGCGCGGGAAACCCGCTGTTCGGCTACACACGCAACCGCGTCTACGCGCTCCGTACTGCGGGTGGGTCAACAGTAGGTAACTTCAGCTTTCTCAGTCTCGGCGATAACGGAGCGTCCTCGCTTCGCCGAAATCTCGCCGGAGACTACGCCACCTGCCTTGCTAACGAAGAATCCGTGGATACGAAGCCCGGCCAATCGTCAGGACCCGTAGCGGAGGGGATCAATACTCGATTTGGCATCTATCGAGGCGGCGGAACGAATGCTGGAGCCTACCCGCCGGATGTAGTCATCGATGAGCCGGCACCTGCGTTGTCATTTGACCGTAACACCAACCAAGTAAAGCAAGGATCGAATGTCGTCACGCAAGCGAGTGAACTCGTAGTCAATCATACGACTTACGAGGCAGATCTTGCCGCCGGTCGTTATGACAATCAGCCGCGGCCGATTGGACCTGGTGTTTTCCGCAGACGAGAGATTGCGGTTCCATTCGTCGACTGCGAAGCCCAGAAGCCAGGTCGTACAGCGCTTCCGATAGTCGGTTTTGGCTGTTTTTTCTTACTCCAGAAAAAGGTAGGCGGCGGCGCAATTTCTGAGATTTTCGCAGAGTTTCTGCAGGACTGCGAAGCGGGCGGACGTCCAGGGCCGCAACCGGGAACGGGCGGGCCTTACGT
This sequence comes from uncultured Pseudomonadota bacterium, assembly GCA_903885195.1. GTDB lineage: Bacteria > Pseudomonadota > Gammaproteobacteria > Steroidobacterales > Steroidobacteraceae > UBA964. The sequence continues at coordinate 21,920 of CAISHQ010000027.1, forward strand.
CATTCAGCTATTTCGCGACCCGTTGAGCAGAGACTCATGATTCGCCGACAGCCGCCCAAGGGTCTTGCTGTTATCGAGATGGCAATCATTCTGCCTATCCTGATTCTGTTGACACTCGCTGCAGGCGAGTTTGGTCGCGCGTTCATCCAGTATTCGCGACTCTCGCATCGCGTCCAGTCCGCTGCACGATTCGTTGCAGAGAACGCGTTGCAAGGCACTACCGGCGTGGCCCTTCTGACAGCGACCGTCCACACGCAAGCCAGAAATCTTGTTGTCTACGGCACGCCCTCAACTGGCACGACGCCGGCCGTACCGGGACTCAGCCCGGACGATGTCGTGGTGACGGTCACTCCGGACGGTGTCATCAGCGTCTCGATCGACTATGCCTACGAACCCGTCATCGGCGAGGTATTCCCCGCGTTCGGGTTCGGCGAAGACATCGAGACAGCCGCAATTTCTATGAAGCCTAAAAGCGTGATGAGAGCGCTATAACAATGACAAATTCTCCAGCACATCGCCCTTGCTTCCAGCACGGTGTCACGATCGTCGAATTTGCACTCGTCGCATCGACTCTAATCCTCGCCTTATTCATGGTCATAGACTTGTCACGTCTCGTATATCTTCGAATGACTTTTGAAGAAGGCGTACGTCGTGCAGCACGACTCGCCGCCGTATGTCCGATCGGTGATCCACTCCCGGCGCTTGCCGCACGCTTTGAGGATCCCTCGTCGACGGGCGTGGCTATTGCAGGAGCCACCGCATCGAACGTGTCGATCTCCTACCTGAATTCCTCTGGTCAAGTCATCACTAACCTTGTGCAGAACTACGAGGATATCCGTTCCGTTAGAGTGAGCCTGCAGAACATCGAAGTCCCCCTGCTGATTCCTTTCATCTCCGGAATCTTCGCACCAGATACGATCGACTCCACCGCGATCGCGGAAAGCCTCGGCGTCAATCCGACTGGGGTTCCTCCGTGCTGAAAAATGTGCTCCTTATTGGAATGAACCGCGAAGATCTGACCAGGGTTGAAGATCAACTGCGCGATATCGCCGAGATCCGCTCCCGTACGCTGCTCTTCCACGACTCTAGCAACGGCCTTCTTCGCCGCTCATTCGCAGAAGCGGATCTGATCGTGTTGTGCTGTCGTAGCCGTCAACTACGCCTGCTCTCCGCTGTCGATGCGCTGGCCATGCCGCAAAGACCACCTATTCTGGTCTGCGGAGATTTGAACACACCGGAGGAGACCAAACTTCTCGTTCGAATCGGAGTCGCCGATTTGCTTCCATCGGTACCGACTACAGACGAGCTTCAGGCAGCGGTATCGCAAGCACTACGCAATCACGGTGAAAATCCAACCTTAAATCGTGACCCGAGGGTGATCACGGTCCTCGGCGCCGCCGGCGGCGTCGGTGCCTCGTTCATCGCCTGTAATTTAGCGCATATCCTCCAGAGCGAGGCCCACCAGCAAACGCTACTGATTGATCTAGATCGCGCATATGCACCTATCACGGCAATGCTCGACTTGAAGCCAACACGTGGCATCGAGGAGGCCGTGACAAACCTCCATACCCTGGATGCGTTGGCGCTGGATGGCTATACCACGCGTCACGAAAGCGGCCTTCACTTGCTGGCGTCTACCATCGACAGCCCATTCCCCCGCGCGATTAGCGGCTCCGAGATGTCGAATCTGCTTTCCATAATTAAAGGCAGACACGATCTGATCATCGTCGCAGCAAATCGCTGGCTAGACGAAGTCTCAATCGAGGCCTTGGTGCAGTCGCAATATGTGCTCACCATATTGCGTCCGGAACTCGCTGACGTGAGATCTGCCAGAAGACTTCACTCATTGCTAACCACGACGATGGGACTTCATGAAGAAACCATCCACACGGTAATCAACAGGCACCCGCCCCGCCCGACTCTTCCCGACAGCCTGATCCAGAAAGCGCTGGCCATCTCGGCGGTGTATCGCATCCCCGAAGACACCGCAATGGTTCGACACAGCATCGACTCGGGAACTCCAATTATGGAGATCGACCGCGACGCCGCCGCGAGCCGTGCGCTGTTGCAGCTCGCCAATATCTTCGCCGAAACCCCTATCCCCGAAAGACAACAGCCTTTTGGAAGATTCTGGAGTTCATTTACCCGGAGCGATAAACATCCATGAGCGAGCACGCCATGATTTCAGATCTCACGGAGCCCGAGGTCAGCCCGCTCGAGGCGCAGTGGAAACAGCTGGTTCTCCCACGAGTTCTCGGAACACTTGATTTATCGATGATCGCCGTGATCGACGAGAAACGGGCCCGGGTGCAGATTCGGGATGTCGCCAACCGACTGATCAACGAGGAAGCGGCACCACTCAGTGTCATACAGCGGCGACATGTGGTACGTCAGATCGAGGATGAGGTCATGGGGCTCGGTCCGCTCGAGCCCCTGCTAGCCGATCCTAGCGTCTCAGACATTCTCGTGAATGGACCAAACAACATTTATGTTGAGCGTTCGGGAAAACTGCAGCGTACCGCAGTCCGGTTTAACGATGACGCGCATCTGCTGAACATTATCGACAGGATCGTCTCTAAGGTCGGCCGTCGAATCGACGAGTCGACTCCCATGGTCGACGCGCGGCTGAAGGATGGGTCGCGAGTCAATGCCATCATTCCGCCGCTGGCGATCGACGGTCCAGTCCTGTCGATCCGCCGATTCAGAAAAGACGCTCTGAACATTGATGATCTGGTCCGCTACGGGTCACTCAATCCCGCCCTAGTCGGTTTACTGAGAGCCATCGTGATGGCACGCCTCAACGTGATGATCTCCGGTGGAACCGGCTCCGGAAAAACCACCCTGCTCAATGCGATGTCTGCGTTCATTCCCGAGCGCGAACGGATCGTCACGATCGAAGACTCCGCTGAACTGCAACTGCAGCAGCCGCACGTCGTTCGTCTCGAAACACGGCAAGTCAATGTCGAGGGTCGCGGTCAAATCACCCAACGAGACTTGGTGCGCAATAGCCTTCGGATGCGCCCAGATCGAATCGTGGTAGGCGAAGTCCGCGGCGCAGAAGCGCTCGACATGCTGCAGGCGATGAACACGGGGCATGACGGCTCGCTAACGACCATCCATGCCAATTCCAGCAGAGACGCGTTGAGTCGAGTGGAAACGATGGTCGCGATGACCGGTATTACGTTTCCGCTCTCGGCACTACGAAACCAGATCGCCTCCGCGATCGACGTCATCATCCATATGGAGCGCCAGGAAGATGGCTGTCGGCGCATCATCAGTGTGCAGGAGATAAGCGGCCTGGAAGCCGATACCATCGTCATGTCAGAGATCTTTAACTTCTCGCGGTCGGGTGTCGATGAGAAGGGCAATGTCATCGGGAAATTTTCTGCAACGGGAATAGTTCCTGAATTCTACGATCGAATCCGCAAAAGGGGGATCGAACTGCCGATTTCCGAATTCTCCAAAAATCGCACGGAGTCACGACCATGAACGCGTCGCTAAGCATTTTTTTCGTGCTCGTTTTCGTGGCGGTTTTTCTGCTGGTTCGTGCAGTGACGTCAGAAGTTCGCTCCAGACGGCAAGCGGCGCGTGACCTGCGCGGGATTCTCGACGGCGGTGACGCGCCCATCCTTGAGAACGAACTGCGGATTTTACGAAAGCCCCGCTTTGACCGACTCTCCGTGCTGCAGAAAACCCTGGAAAAACGTCGGGAATTCGACAGATTACGCACGCTAATCGATCAGGCAGGGATGGAGCTGCCGATCTATCTGCTACTTGCATATTCGATCATGCTCGCAGTGATCACTTTCGCGGCCTTGATGATCGCGTCTCTAGCCTGGTGGATCGCGATACTTGCGGCCGTTGGCGCTGCAATCGCACCGATCGTTTTTTTGATTTGGATAAGAGCGAGGCGTATTTCGAAAATTGAGACGCAGTTAGCAGATGCTGTGGACATGGTTAAACGTAGCCTCCGCGCAGGTAATCCGTTGGTATCGACATTCAGACTGGTCTCGACCAACATGAACGAACCAATTGCGCGGGAGTTCGGCATTACGGCTGCGGACTTGAGCTACGGCAGCGACCCGCGTAGCGCTATGCTGGCGATGCTTGAACGGGTGCCAAGTGTCTCATTGCGGGGATTCGTCACGGCCATACTCGTACAGCGAGAGACCGGTGGGAACCTGGCTGAGGCGCTCGACCACATTTCAGCTGTCATCCGCCAACGCTCTCGTTTCGAGAAGAAACTGCGAACGCTGTCTGCCGAAGGTCGTTTGTCGGCAACGATCCTGATCGCGATTCCGTTCGCCCTCGCAGGGGCCCTGTTCATCACGACACCGACTTACCTTGCGCGATTACTGGACGATCCGCGAGGCCCAACCCTGCTGGCCGGCGCGGGAATCCTGATGGTGATCGGCGTGATCTGGATCCGTCGTATCTCGCACATCGCGATATAAGGAGCGACCATGAGCGTAACGAGTTTCCTCATCCCGCTATCCACCGCAATTTGCGTTTTTTTGCTGACCTACACGGCCGCAGACTGGGTATGGGATAGACGTGACCCGGCAAAACGAGAGATCGAGCTCCTTGCGGATGAAAGCCGAGGCGATCAGTCCAGTCGTCTCTGGATCTGGGCTCGTCTATCGCCACTCGGTGAGTGGTTACTCCCGATACTAGGCCAGGAGCGTAGTCGCGTCGCCGAAAGCTTATACATCGCGGGGTACAGGCGCCCCACGGCCCCCGCAGTCTTCATGGTCGTAAAAGCCACGCTCGTGCTCGCCGCAGCCATCACCGTCTGGCTTCTCTGGTGGCTTCCAAGCGAGGTTACGAACGCCCAATTGTTCATGCTCTCTACTGTGACTGGTGCGGGGGCTATTCTTCTCCCGGATTTTTGGTTGCGAAAGGCTGCGGCGCGGCGTCAAACGCGTTTGCGCAACGCGTTTCCGGATGCGCTCGACATGATTGTGATCTGTGTAGAGGCGGGGCTGGGTCTCTCTGCGGCCATGGAGCGAGTCACGGACGAGCTACGGTATATGCACAAGGATCTTGCGATCGAATTGGCAGCCGTCAATGCGGAAATTCGCTCCGGCATAGACAGAGCCACCGCGCTGCGAAGCCTCAATGTCCGAACGGGTCTTCCGGAAATAAAGGGATTCGTCAGTTTGCTAATACAGACGCTGCAGCTCGGCACCGGCGTCGCGGATTCGTTGCGGATCTACGCTGACGAGTTTCGCGATCAACGGATGCAGAAAGCTGAAGAGCGTGCGGCGAAAACTGGAACCAAGATGATTTTCCCGCTTGTGTTCTGCGAGTTCCCGGCGTTTTTTCTGATCGCCATCGGACCGGCCACTTTGCGTTTGATAGACGCCTTTGCGACGTGACTCGGAAGACTCAGGAGATCGTACGATGAAACGAACAATATGGGTGATTTCTCTATTCCTGCTCGCCATGACGGCGGGATGCACTTCTAGCGCCAGCTTGAAAGCGGACCCGCAACAGCGCGTCTCGGCTGTCGCTGAGGAAACCAACGCGAAAAAGCAGGAGCGCCTCGCACGGCAGGAGAGACTCGAGTTGTTACTCGCGCAAGGCGACATCGCAGCGCGTGATGGCAAAATCGAGTATGCATTTTACCTTCTATTGAACGCAGAAACACTCGACCCGTCAGATGATCGCGCCGTGGTTCGGGCAGGCAACCTACATCGTACGCTCGGTAATCGTGATATGGCCATCAAAGCGTGGCGGACGGCTCTCCAACGGAACCCCAGCAACGGCCCCGTACACGAGAGTCTCGGTTTTTTGCTGTTGGAAACAGGCAACTACGGCGAGTCGGTTCAGGTATTTGAGCAGGCAATTCTTCTCGCTACAGAGAAAAAACGCGCCATGATCGGTTTGGGGTTGGCATGCGAGAAGCGCCGCGACTTCGCGCGGGCACTCAACATATACGAAACGGCTCTACGCGCTGACTCTGATTCCGTCGAGCTTCTGACGTATCGCGCGCGGACTCTTATGAATCTCGGCCGTCTAAACGATTCGAAGTCCGTCATCAACTCAATCATCAATGAGCCCATCCAGGCGACATGGATCGTCCGCGGGGATTTGTTTGCGATTGATGGCGATTACGCGTCGGCACTCAGCGCTTACTTGGAAGTTTTATCTGAGGAGTGGGCTTATCAGCGACTTGGCGAACAAGCGCTACGTCAAACACAATTTGAACATGCCTTACGCTTCTTCCGACAGGCTTCCGCAGCCTCACCGAAGTTCTTTCCGGACGCGGAGAACGGCACCGCAGTAGCGCTCGAAAAGTTACGCCAGAAATAGAGGGGATTTTAAATCCGCCGTAACGGTGTTTTTTCACACTGATAACTTTGCCGGATTTTTTTAAAGTGGAATCCTAGAATAAACCGGGGACAAACATGGTTCCACTCAACGAACTCGATCGTAACGAACTGCTTTTCCCGCTTCCATTGGAGCTTCGTCAGAAGCTCGCAGACAGAATGGAGCCCGTCAGCCTTACGGACGGCGAGATATTTCGGGAAGTTGGCGCGCGCTGTTCCGAAATTGTGTTTCCAATCAGTTGCATTGTTTCGATGGACTATGTGTTGAAAGACAGCTTTTCCGCCGAATTTTTGATCGTCGGACGTGAGGGCGCTATTGGCCTTGAGTCGTTATTCGATCAGCGTCCGGGACCGGTTAGGATGGTCGCTCTGCAAGGCGGAAGTGCATTGCGGATCGGCCGCGACGAGATGCGGCGACGCTTTGTTGAAGCGCAAGCCATACAAGAATCAGTCTTTCAATACGCCTACGCGCAGATACGCATGATGGCGCAAACCTTGACCTGCAACTGCCGTCATCGACTCGAACAGAGGATGTGCCGCTGGATTCTGTCGGTGCAAGATCGCTCTCCTTCTCGTGTTATTAAAATTACGCACGAAATGATGTCGAGCTTTCTCGGTGTGCGGCGCGAGGCAATTACGAATGCAGCCGGCCGCCTGCAACGCGATGGCATGGTGGAACACAGCCGCGGATATTTGACCGTTCTAAATCGAGACATGCTCGAGAGCGAAGCTTGCGAGTGCTATCAGACAGGACTGGAGGTTCTTAATCTTCAAAAACAGAGCATGCAAGGTGGCTATCGCAGTATGGCGTTTGCGGATGAGACCGCCCGGCGGGTAGCGATCCTGCAGTAATTGCTAAGCGAGAAGCCGTGCGGGAGATAGAAACGCCGAGACCCAACTGGCGGTGTTGAGGCGTCGCGCTGGGGGAGGCGAGTCTAGCGCCCGGGCGGCACGTCAGCGTCGTGAGCGGCGTGGTCGACAACGCGGAGTTTCTCAGACGAGCCTGCATACCTCACGGAGCGAGTTCTATTTCCCCTGCTTTTGGCGTGCGCTCTGTATGGCCTGTGCAGCGAGAGACGCCATCTTGACCGCTTCTGCCGCAGCTTCGGTCGCTCTTCGAGTTGCCTCGGCTGCCTCTGCGGCGGATTGCAGTGCTATTTCTTCCGCTTGTCGTGCGGCCGCCTCTGCCGCGGCTGCGGACGCTGCAGATGCCGCTGCAGCCGCTTCCATTGCAGCTTGAGCTGCTGCGGACGCAGCCTCTGCTGCCAACTCAGCTGCCTGAACGACATGCGATTCCAAAGAAAGGCGTGCTGTTTCCGCAGATTTTCTCGTGGACTCGGCGGCAAGCTCGGCGGCACGACAGGCGCGCTTCGCACTTTCAGCAGACTGATGAGTCAGGATTTTCAACGACTCAAGCGTACCTGCATATCGCTTTTCGATGACGAGATGCCGGTCACGAATCTGCTGGACCTCATCACGTAGCAGGCGGATTTCCGCTCTGATATCGGTAATCTCTGAGCTCATTGGTATCACCCTGAAGAACTAGGCTGCGAGCAGACTATACCCGAGTTGGGCGCGTATTAACGGATAGCATTCACAAGCTTCACTTGCAAGAGCAGTCGGTTGTCGTACCACGATGCAACAGCGTTTTTGCTCGATTAGATTCAACTTCTGTAGATGCTCGAGTGCCTTCGATACGGCCTCTCTGCGTATGCCGAGTACTCCGGCGATCATTTGATGGCTCATCTGCACCTCATCGCGACCCGTACGTAAGAGCGTCAGCAGAATCGTTTTGGAGACTTGCTGCTCAATCGTGTGATGCCGATAGCAAAAACAGGTTTGCGTCGCATACCAGACGCTTGCGTTCGCGTGATTCAAAAGTGCTTGGCGAAATTCGGAGGAGTGAGAAATCTCACGGTGAAGAAAATCGGCAGCGATGACGATACCAAAGCCTGGAGTTTGCAGGCTGATGCCGACCGTCGAGATAGTCTTGGGCGACAACAACCACAGACCCACGATGCCTTCGTTACCGACCAGAGTAGATTCGGCGAGGCCGCCTGTCGGGGACGCGCTCGAGTAAGAAAATATCGCCGTCGTAGGAAATATGAGGCCGGGAGACTGCGCGCCAGCCGTTATGTCTGATCCGCGATGTGTGAAGTGGATGAGCTTGGCGTGATGGAGCCAACTAAGCCAATGGGTGGAATCCACGACTCTGGTTATCGAATTACTTGTCTTATGACGATCCAGCGCAACCTGATTTTTGTTCACGACTCACTATACGGCAATATGAAGTGTTTCCCATTACGGAATTGTACTTATCTCGGCAACGCTCCCTCCGACAGACGCGATGTCCGCCATCAATGCCGATTACTTACTCGTTGATGTAGCCGGCGGTGTCTGAGGAAAAGCATCGGCGCGGAACGCAGGATGCGGCCTTCATGAATCGTGTTTAAATTATTGGGCCCGCTTGGATTCGAACCAAGGACCAAGGGATTATGAGTAGATTGCAGTCACCGAATGCAGCTGTTTTCTGCGGGTTTTTTCACCGTTGAGGTCGGTGTGTAAGCAAGTGTGTAAGCAAATTTTCGGCTACGAGGGAGCGTAAATGCACGATCTTCTGCGCTGTAATGGTGTGGCTTTAGGGGTTGAGACTCATCGTTGCCGCACTACTGACCCAACCTACAGGTCAAGCATCATGTAGACATTGCACCGTGTGTAAGGGGAGCTCGGACGCTGCTCCGGTGGTAGATGTTTGAATCCCGCACGCTTGTAATGACCCACTGATTTCCTGCTCAGGTGTTATGTTCCTCAAGGAGATAGCACATGAGTATCGAGATGGACGAAGAGATCAAGCGCTGGACGGCGCGTCGGAAGTCGGCTCTGGTTTTGGACATCATTACCACCGTAAGCGAGTCGTCCCGTCAGTTCGATCTCCCGCCTTCGGAGATCGAGTCCTGGATTGACCAAGCCAAAGCCGGGATGGAAAACGCCCTGAAGGCCAAACCGGAAGACATCCGCGAGCAGTACGAGACGCAGCTCAAAGCGCTGCAGGAAGCGTACGGTGAAGCGATGTTGGAGCTACGTGCCCGAAAAAAATGGGACGCCCTGTTGGCGAAGAAGGACGAAGCATGA
>CAISHQ010000028.1 GCA_903885195.1 uncultured Pseudomonadota bacterium
CGAATACCCCGTGGCGGCACTGGCCGAGGAGATCCTGACGCCCGGCAAGGACCAGATCCGCGGTCTCGTGACGGCTGCGGGCAATCCGGTCTTGTCGACGCCGAACGGCAGTCAGTTGTCGGCGGCACTGCCACAGCTCGAGTTCATGGTGTCGATCGATTTCTACATCAATGAAACCACGCGGCATGCCCACCTCATCTTGCCGCCCACGTTCGCGCTGGAACGTGATCATTTCGATCTCGTCTTCCACATGCTCGCGATTCGCAACACGGTCAAGTACTGCGAACCGCTTTTTCCCCGTCAAGCCGACCAACGACACGATTGGGAGATCTGCGAAGGCTTGGCCTCTCGCCTCGAATCTTTAGATCCGGCGCGGCGCCCTCCCACGCTCGCGCGACTTGTCAGCCGCTGGCTGACACCGAAGCGCAGCATTGCCCTGGGGATTCGCACGGGCGAGCGCGGCGCCGGCTGGAATCCGCTGTCGGGTGGGCTCACTCTGGGTCGCATCGCACGCGAGCCGCATGGCATCGATCTCGGACCATTGCAGCCCTGCTTGCCGCAACGCCTGTGGAGCCGCGACAAACGCATCGAGCTGGTGCCTGCATTGCTGCGCGATGATCTGCACCGACTCGCTGCCACGTTCACCGACGTACCGGCCGACACGCCGCGTGGGTCGGAGCGAATGAGCCTGATTGGGCGCCGCGATCTGCGCACCAACAATTCCTGGTTGCACAACAGCCAGCGGATGGTCAAAGGCCCGCCGCGCTGTACGCTGCAGATCCATCCGACCGATGCCGCGTCACGGTTGCTAACTGACGGTGCGGTGGCTGTCGTGCGCTCGCGCACAGGGACTGTACGTGTGCCGGTGGAAGTGACCGATGCGCTGATGCCAGGCGTTGTCAGTCTGCCGCACGGCTGGGGCCATGCCCTTCCCGGCGTACAGTTGCGCATCGCCCGCGCTCACGCTGGGGTCAGCGCAAACGATCTCACCGACGAGCGCCACATCGATGCCCTAAGCGGCAATGCCGCACTCAATGGCGTCGACGTTTGGGTGACCGCCGAGACGGCGTAACAACATCGCCAAAGAACGTCGCCAAAGAAAAGGGGCGGAGCACCTAGTGCTCCGCCCCTTTGTCATCACTCGGTCAGGTCGCGATCAGAACTGGTAGCGAACCGTCAGACCGTAAGTCGCCTTCTCGCCGTAGGAGGCCGTGTAACCGACACCCGAGACGATGAAGAACGAGTTAGCCACGTACTCTTCGTCGAAGATGTTCTTGCCCCAAAGATCCGCCGACCACTTGTCCTTCGACAGGCCGACGCGGGCGTTCACCAGCGTACGCGGCTCGATCTGCGCGAGGTTCATCTCCTCGACCTGCAGTTCGGACTGGTAGGTCACATCGCCACGGGCGTAGAACGCCATGCCGTTGCTGAACTTGGACGTCCACTCGGCACCGGCGATCAGCTGCGTCTTCGGCGTACGCGGCAGCGTCTTGCCACCAATTGCGCCGTCGATCGGGCAGGTGGTGCCGTTGCAGCGGTTGACCGGGTTACGGAAGCGGAACGAGGTGGTTCCGTCCTTGTAGGTCGGATCCGAGAACGATGCACCGAGGTTAACCGAGAAGTTCTCGGTCACCGCAAACAGTGTCTCGAGCTCAACACCGCGCGAGCGGGCATTGCCGAGGTTGCGGTAGATCACCGGTACGTTGGTGATGTTCACCGGGGCGTTCGAGGGCAGCGCCTGAATCTGCATGTCCTTCCACTCGACGTTGTACAAGGCCACGTTGAGCAGCATGCGGCCATCGAGCAGCGTGTTCTTCGAACCGATCTCGTAGGTCCAGTTGCTTTCCGGGCCGAAGGCCTGCTCCGGCACCGGGATGGTCAACGTACCTGCCGTCACGCCGTTGAAGCCACCGGTCTTCACGCCCTTGCCCGCCGAAGCGTAGAGCATGCTGTTGTCGGAGAGCTTGTAGTCGGCCGTGAAGCGCGGGATCGTGTCGGTGAACTCATCGGCCAAGGTCACCTTGGCGCGAATGTCGACGACCTGCTTCTCTTCCTTGCTGTAGCGCACCTCGGCGCCGAGCGTCAGCTGGTCGGTCACTGCGTAAGACAGCGCGCCAAACACGGCCGAGGTCTTGCCGAGGTTCTGCTTGTCCGTGAGGCCAAACGGGAAACCCGTCATGTCGAGGAAGCCCGAGGTCGGATCGCTCGGCAGGAAGTTACCCGCAAGAATCGACGTCAGGTAGAACCGGTAGACGTCGTCGAACTCCGAACGGTACGCGCCGAGCGTGCCCTTGAGGGCACCGCCCTCAGGCGCATAGTCGAGGCGCAGTTCATGACTCTCGAAGTCGTTGGTGCTGCCTTCCTTCTGCAGGGAGTTGTACGGACCCGGGCGGAAGACGCCCGTGGCGAGCGCGCCGAGGTCGGGACCGATCGTCGGCGACACGGGGTTATTCGAGGGCGAGCTGATCTCCTGGCCCGCCGACTTCACCTTGCCGTACTGGTACACCACCGACATCGAGTCGTTGATGTCCACCGTGATGTCGCCACGATAGAAGTCCGTCTCGTTGACGAAACCCGGCGTCGGGATGGCGAGCACGTTGAGACCCTTCGGTCGCGTGGAGGCGGCGGTCTGATAGGTCGCCGGCGAGAACGTCAGTTCGCCGCAAATGAGGCTCGGACGCGTCGAGGTGCCGACGTTCGTACCGCAGTTGCCGGTGTTCTGCACGTCGCCCGTGTTGATCGCCCAGCCCGCGCGGTTGCCGATTTCGCGCTGCACGTTCATGTACGACAGCTCGATCTTGACGGCATCGGTCGGTGTGATGACGGCCAACAGGCTGTAGGTATCGCCATCGCGATTGCCGGTCAGCTTCTGATCACCGCTCAAGCCCGGGTATTCGTTGCGCCAGGTGCCGTCGAACTCGCTGTGGCCGTAGAAGGCGCGCACACCGAGCTTGCCCTCGATCAGCGGACCGCCGACGGCCAGCTTGTAATCGAGACGGCCATCGGAGCCAGCCGTGACTTCGGCATCACCCGAAAACTCCTCACCCGGGCGATTGAGCGCGTAGTTGATGGCGCCGGCGAAGGCGTTCTGGCCGTAGAGCGCGCTTTGCGGACCCTTGACGACTTCGACTCGCGACACGTCCGCGAGGCTGATGTCCACCGCGTAGTTACGCTGGATGTACACGCCGTCTACGAAGGTCGCCACGTTCTGGACTTCGGAGGACACGTTGATCTGCGTCAAACCGCGCATGACAGGCGCCGCGGAGAAGCTCGAGGAATAATCCTCGAAGGCGAGACCCGGCGTGCTGAGAGCGAGGTCTTCGAGTTCCACGATACCGCGCTTGGTCAACTGCTCGGACGAGAAGGCGGTGATCGCCACCGGCACTTCCTGCAGCGACTCTTCGCGCTTACGCGCCGTGACTACGATCTCGGCCAGATCGGCGGCCGAGGCCTGCGCGAACACTGGCTGTGCGCCGCCGAGCGATGTGCCCGCTGCGGCGATCGACAACAAGGCAAGCCGAATCGACTTTGCCGACGAAACTCCGTTTTCCATTGAAACCCCTCCGAATGAAACGAACTTCGATCAATCTCGGGGACGAAGCCGTCCCCCCGTTTTCCCCGATTATCGCGACCCCTAAAAGGTCACTCATGCTTTAGGCGCACCGAGGCATACAAGCCACGCATAGTGACATATTCGCAACAGGTTTTGTCCGGCGACCTCGCTAAGGGGCGCTAGAATCCAACCAGACTCGGCGGGGAGGCAGCGCAGATGCGAACGTTGGAAGGCCAGGTCGTGGCCGTTCTCGGCGGCTCGAGTGGCATGGGGCGCGAGACTGCGCGGCACCTCGCCACGCTCGGTGCAACCGTGGTCATCGGTGCTCGTCGGGTAGACCTCTGCGAGGAGTTGGTGGACTCGATCCGCCGGGATGAGGGCGACGCCGCGGCGATCGGCGTCGATGCCACCGACCCCGACAGCGTCCGTCGGTTCTTCGAAGTGTTGCAGACCAACTACGGCCGACTCGACGCCGCATTCAACAATGTCGGGCGCACGCTCGGACATTCCCCGACGATGGATACACCGCTCGAGCGTTTCGAGCAGACCCTCGACTTCAACCTCAAATCGACGTTCCTGTGTATGCAGCAGGAGTTACGCCTCATGAGCGCCGCAGGCCGCGGCAGCATAGTCAACAACAGCTCCATCGGTGGTACGCGGGGTTTCGCCGGACTGCAGGACTATTGCGCAGCCAAGTGGGGCGTCATCGGCCTCACCAAGTCAGCGGCCCTCGAGTCTGCCGCTCAGGGCATCCGCATCAATGTCATCGCCCCCGGGCTCGTGGCGACGGAGCGCTTCGAGCTCATACGCTCACAGCAGAGCGCGCTGCTCGACGCACGCATCAAGGAGATCCCCATGGCACGACCTGCGCACATGCACGAAGTGGCCGAAACCGTCGCCTGGTTGCTGGGGCCGAACTGCGGATTCTTGACCGGCGCCGTGATTCCGCTCGACGGCGGTGAGTGCGCAGCATGAGCGAGAGGACGCCATGACCCCGATCCACGAGTGCGACCGCGACTTCGTCCGTCTCGACGAAGGCCTGATGCATTATCGACATGCCGCGGCAGCGCGGGACACGCGTGTGCTCGCAGAGCCTGTCTGGATGATGCATGCATCACCCGCCTCCTCGCGCAGCGTCGAGCCACTCGCCTGCCGAATCGCAACCCTGGCTGACTGTCGCGTCATCGCGCCGGATACTCCGGGCAACGGCGACTCCGCACCGCTGCAGATCCCTCAGCCCGAACTGGCTGACTATGCCGACGCCTTCGTACGCATGCTCGATGCACTGCAGATCGACAAGGCGAATCTGTACGGCTTTCACACCGGCGCGCACATCGCTATCGAGATGGCCCTACGTCACCCTGCGCGCATTCGCCGGTTGGCGCTCGACGGCCTGCTCTGGCTCGAAGAGCACGAACGCGAGGAATTCCTTGCGCACTACGCGCCTCCGCTGATCGCGGATGCCTTGGGGACGCAGGTGTTCCAGGCGCTGCAGTTCATGCGCGATCAGGCCTGGTTCTTTCCGCATTTCAAACGCGATCCCGCACACAACCTCGGCGGTGGCGCCATGCCTGCCGAGTTGCTGCATACCTTGACCGTTGATCTTTTGAAGGCGGCGCCGAGCTACCACCTCGCCTACCGGGCCGTATTTCGTCATCGGCTCGAGGAGCGCCTGCCGCAGTTGCGGCACCCGACGATGTTGATGGCCGATGAGGGCGACCCCACCCGTGTCACCGTGCAACGCGCCGCGGGTCTCGTCCCCGGCGGCACGCTGCACGTCGGTGGCGAGGGATGGTCACCCGCGGGCGCCACCGCGAAGGCCCAACGACTCATCGATTTCTTTGCAAAGAGTTCTTAGAGATATGCGGGGCACACGGATGCAGCGACTCTTCAAACCGCTGGCCAGCCTGGTATGGGTTGGCCTGACGATCGGCGCGCTGTCTGGTGCGGCCGCGCCCTACTCCACAAAACCCTACTCCGCAGATGACGAAGCGCTGTATCGGGAACGGTTCCAGAAGTTGCAGGACTCTTTCGTCACGGGCCTCGGCCTCGAGGAATACGACCCGCTCGAACCGGTGCCGGGCGATCCGGCCTACCGACCTCTGCCCGTCAAGCCGCCCGAGGCACGCAGCATTGACGAAGCCGCACTGACGCGGGCGCGCGAGTACGCCGCAAGCAACCGCTCGACCAGCCTGCTGATCTGGCGCGGTGATGGGCTCGAACACGTCAGCCACTTCGGCAATACCACCGACGCGCAACTGCAGGCCTCGCGCTCGCTCGCCAAACCGATGACCGCCATTGCCATCGGTCGCGCCATCGCGCTCGGCAAGATCCGCTCACTCGATCAACCCGTCGCCGACTTCATCGGCGAATGGCGAGGCCTACCCCGCAAGTCGACGCTGCGTGTGCGCCACTTGCTCGACATGCGCTCGGGAATGCTGCCGCAGTCGCCGGAGATGAGCATCGAGCA
>CAISHQ010000029.1 GCA_903885195.1 uncultured Pseudomonadota bacterium
GCCCAACGGCAGCATTAGCGCCTCATACGCCAGCGTCGACCACGTACGCCAGTCCTTGAGCATTGCCCCGATGCGTTGCAGCAGCGACGACTCGGGTGGCGGCGAGACGGGACGACGCGGCATGCGCTCGCCGGTCATGGCCTCGACGATGCGCCCCTCAACGAGGGCCAGCAACCGGGCCGAGCCGATGAAGGCAACGAAGAACGGCACGCCAATAATGAGAATCGACAGACCGAGCGACAGCGACAGTCCGATCGTGACGAAGCAGAAGTAAAAAATCCCGGTGAATAAGGCAAGCAAGCAATAAAAGAGCGCAGTCCAGCTGCGCACGTCGCCGTACACACCAAAGAAACGTCGAAAAACGCCGCCCTGCGGCGCGCCTCCTACGGCGCTCGGTGGCGTACCCGCCTTCGGGGCGCGAGGCATGGCCATCGCCGCCTGCACGCGTGACTCGGTTTCACGGTAGGCGGTGGCCACCTCGTCGGGCGCACCGTAGGAGTTGACGATCTGCGCGATAGCGACCGCCTCGTCGAGCTCGGAGCGCGCCGCGAGTTCAGCGCGCAGATGCTGCTCGGCATCGTAGAGAGCGTCCTGGATCAAGGCAGGATCCGCGCCATGCAGCGCTTGACGTAGAGCCTGCAGGTACGCGGCGATCGAGGTGGGTGTGGAAGCGTTCATTGCGCGGGTCCTGTAGCTGGGGCGGCCTGTTCGGCCGCACGAAGGAAGTGATCGACGAAATCGCGAGTGTTCGACCAGGTGGCCATCCATTCGGCCAGCACCGCCCGCCCCTCAGGCGTGATGCGGTAGTAGCGCCGTGGGGGCCCCGAATAGGAGGGCACGATGCGGCTGGCGAGCCAGCCCTCAGCGGCAAGCGACCTCAGCACGGGATAGATCGTGCCTTCCTTGAACAGGGGTTCGCCGCCCCCGGGGGGCAGCAAGCGCTTGGCGATGTCGTAGCCGTAGGCATCCTCGTCCGTGGCGGCCAGAACCGCCATCAGAACCAGGGCCACCAGACCTGAATTAAGGTCTTTCTGGAATTTCTTGGTGTTCGCATCGTTCATAGTACTAGTCTATGAACGATACTGTGAACTTGTCAATAGTGGTCTTTAACTACTACCTCGCTACTTCACTTCGGCGGGCGCCACCGCGGCGGCCCCGGGTCGTCTTGGGTCTGCCGCACCCAGGAAAAAGCCGTTCTCGATGGCAATCGACTGCGCGCTACCCATGGTTTCGCTGGACTTGATGCGATGCCCCTTGCGACGCAGTAGCTCAAGGGTGTCGGGATTGAAGTTGGGTTCAACCTCGAGCGGCCCGTCGCCCTGCGAGATCCGGGCCTGGTGGGTCGCTTCATCGACGTTGAGCCGAAAGTCGACGATGTTCACCAGCACCTGCAGCACCGTATTGATGATGCGTCCGCCGCCGGGTGTGCCGAGCGCCAGCCAAGGCTTGTCATCGCGAAACACCAAGGTGGGCATCATGGTCGAGATCATCCGCTTACCGGGTTGCATCGCATTCGGCGGCGCCGGCTCCCCGCTCCGCGCCGCACTCCACGCCCGCTCGTGGCTGAAGTTGTTCATCTGATTGTTGAGCAGGATGCCCGTGCCATCGATCATCGTGCCCGAGCCGAAATCGGATCCCAGCGTGTAGGTCACCGACACCACGTTACCGTAGCGATCCGCTACCGAATAGTGCGTGGTACTCGGGCTCTCGAAAGCGAAAGGATCGCCGGCTTTCACCGCATCGTTCTTTGCGGCTTTTCGTTTGTTGATGAGCTTGGCGCGCTGAGCCGCATATGCCTTCGACGTCATGCCCTCGAGCGGCACCTTGGCGAAATCCGTATCACCAAAGAATCGCACGCGATCGCGGTGACCGAGCCGCATCGTTTCAGCGAGCAAGTGCAGTGATTCGGCAGATCCTGCAGCCATGCGACCGAGCTCGAAATTCTCGAGGATGTTCAGCATCAACAGCAGAGCACCGCCGCCGCTTGCCGGCGGCGGCGTGTAAACGGTGACGCCGCGATAGGTGCCGACCAGTGGTTCGCGCTCGATCGGGCGATAGGCCGCCAGATCCGCACGAGTGATCAACCCGCCGTTGGCCCGCATGTCCGCTTCGATGCGCGTAGCGACCTCACCGCGATAGAACGCGTCGGAACCGCCTTGTGCGATTTGCTCGAGCGTCCATGCCAACTGCGGCTGTACCAATCGCTCGCCCGCCTTGTAGGCCGCGCCATCGGCTTTGAAGAAAGTCGAGTGGGCCGACTCGCTCGCCTGGAGTCGCTTGCGACCCCACGTGAACACGAAGGCCTCATCCGCGCTGAGAACGAGACCGTCTCTTGCCAGCGAAACCGCAGGCGCCACCAGCGTATTCCACGAGCTTCGCCCGTACCGCTGATGCGCCATCCACAAGCCTGCCACCGTGCCCGGCACCGCCGCCGCGCGATAGCCGACCGATGCCTCCGCACGCTCCTCGCCTTGGTCGTCGACGAACATGTCGAGGGTCGCCGCATTCGGTGCCACGCTGCGAAAGTCGATCACCCTCACCTTCTTCTCGCCCGCGAAGTACACCGTCATGAACCCGTCTCCGCCGATGTTGCCGGCGCGAGGCAGGGTCACCGCCAGAGCGAACCCCACCGCGACGGCTGCATCGATGGCGTTACCGCCATTGGCCAGTACCTTGGCGCCGATCGCGCTCGCCACCTCGTTCTGGCTGACGACCATGCCATCGAGCCCCACTCGCGGCGAGTGAATGCTCGGATACTCAAGCAGCGATTGCTGAGCGCTCGCCACCGGCGCGCAAAAAAGTACTGCCAAGGCTGCGGCGAGCGAGACCCATTTCTTTTGTTTTGCAAACGACATTTCGATTACTCCACGTATTCGCGCCGCATCCGCGACACACTTATGGGATGGACTATACTCACGCCGCAAACGATATTTCCTCGCTTTGCATACCCCTCCGTTTTTTCGTCTCTGGCTAA
The DNA here is from genome assembly GCA_903885195.1 of uncultured Pseudomonadota bacterium. Lineage (GTDB taxonomy): Bacteria > Pseudomonadota > Gammaproteobacteria > Steroidobacterales > Steroidobacteraceae > UBA964. The sequence goes on from CAISHQ010000029.1 coordinate 2,975, forward strand.
GGAGCCCAGCTACATGGCTTTACCGACTGTTTCGCGCTGCGACTCGCAGACGCTTCGTGCACTCGTCCTGTCTGCGGGTTTGATCGTGTCCGCTGGTGCCGCAGCACAGCAGGGCGCCGCGCCCCAAGCCGCCAGAGAAGAAGACCTGGTCGAAGTCGTGATCGTGGGTTCGCAGATTCGCGGCACCAAGATCACTGAGGTCCTGCCCGTTACAGTCGTCGACAAGGAAGACATCATCGCCACTGCCGCCGTGTCGGGTGACGATCTGTTCCGCTCCATTCCGCAAGCCGGCGACGTGCAGTTCCAGGAAGCTCGCACGACGGGCAACCTCAACGATGCACGCGGCGACACCTCATCGATCAACCTGCGCAGTCTCGGCACCGGCAACACGTTGATGCTGCTGAATGGTCGCCGAGTCGTTCCGGCGCCCGGCACGCAGACCGAAAACTTCGTCCCCGTGCAGACAGCGAACACCAACGCATTTCCGGTCGCTGGTGTCCGGCGCGTCGAGGTACTTCGTGATGGTGCGGCGGCGATCTACGGCACCGATGCCGTAGCCGGCGTCGTCAACACCGTTCTTGAAAACGACTACGAGGGGGCACGGCTCGAGGCGCAATACGGTGGATCTGACGGGACGCCGCATCGCGAGACGACGGTCAACCTCAAGGCTGGCACGCGCCTGAACGACGGCACGCGGGTCGCTGTGTACGCGGGCTTTTACACTCGCAACCGCCTGCTCGCGACGGATCGCGACTACGCCGCGAGCGAAGATCATCGCTGGAAGGTCGCCGATACGCCCTGGGCGGGCGATACGGCCTTCGATAATCGCACCACCTCATCCCCCTGGGGGTCGTTCACGGTCATTCCGAGCACGGTCGCCGTTCGTCAAGGAACGACGGCCCTGACCACCTCGGGCGTGTTCCGCGTCGAGCCGACCTCCAACACGGCGGCTGGCTGCAGCAGCACCACCTACAACGGAAATCTTTGCTTGCGTGCTGGAACGATCACCGGCGCGGTCGATCGCGAGTTGCGCTACAACGAAAACGCTGACCGCACCCTGCGCGGCGCCGTCGATCGTTACAACGCTTTCGCCACGATCAGCCGCGAGATCGGCGACGTCGAAGTCTTCGGTGAGGCGGGTTTCTACCGCGCATCACTCTCGGGTCTGCGCGAACAGTCAGCGCCGCTTGCGAGCGCCGTGATCTCGATTCCCGCGTCGAATTACTACAACCCATTTGGCGCATCGACGATCGGCGGTGTGGCCAACCCGAACCGTTTACCCAGCCTCGTCAACGTGCCGGCCGCGGGTCTGCCGCTGCGCATCACGACCTATCGTCCGGTAGACACAGGGCCGCGCGTCTACGAAGTCACCGACGACAGCACGCGCCTCTTGGCGGGTGTTCGCGGCGAGAGGGCGGGCTTCGATTGGGAATCGGCGATCGTGTACTCATGGGCGAAGACCGACGACTTCACCACCAATGCCGTGAGCAACACGCTCTTCCAACAGTCGCTCGCCAAGGCCACGCCGGACGCCTACAACCCGTTCAACGGGGGTAACCAGCAGGTCTACTCCGGAGCGGACACCACTCCGAATAACGCCGGGACCATCGCGGGCTTCCTCGTTGGCGTGAATCGCATCAGCGAAACCACTCTGGCGATGTGGGACCTGAAAGTCTCGCGTCCCGATGTCGTCGCACTGCCCGGCGGTGATGTGGGCATCGCGAGTGGACTCGAAGTGCGTCGCGAGAGCTACGTCGACAATCGTGATCCGCGTCTTGACGGCACCATCAAGTACACCGACGTCGTCACGAACATCACTTATGGCACCGACGTGATGGGCGCCAGCCCGTCACCGGATGTGCGCGCACACCGATCGATCATGTCAGCGTATCTGGAACTTGCAGTACCGGTGGTGTCCCCGGCGATGGAGATACCGCTCGTCAAGTCCGTCGACATGCAGCTGGCTGCGCGCACCGAGCGGTACTCGGACTTCGGCACTGTGACGAAGCCCAA
>CAISHQ010000030.1 GCA_903885195.1 uncultured Pseudomonadota bacterium
CGCCACATAAGATCCAGGGCTGGACGCCGGACTTCGTGCCGAAGGTCCTCGATCGCAGCGTCGTCGACCGCATCGTGCCGGTCAGCGATGACGAGGCTCTCGAGACCGCTCGGGCGTTGGCTGCACAAGAAGGAATCTTCTGCGGCATTTCCTGCGGAGGCACGTTCGCTGCCGCATTGAAAGTCGCAGGGGCTGCAGAGCCAGGTGCCGTGATCCTCGCCATGCTGCCCGATACCGGCGAGCGCTATCTCTCGACGGCGCTCTTTGCGCATCTGCCGGAAGGCAGCGACCCGGAGCCATGAGTACGCGCAACACAGCACCCTTGCCCGATCCGTTTCGGCTGCACCGAGGGGGCGAACTGCCGGGCGGCGTGATCGCCTACGAGACCTGGGGTGAACTCAATGCCGCGCGCGACAACGCGGTGCTGCTCTTCACGGGACTCTCGCCTTCGGCACACGCCGCCTCGTCGGTTCAGGACTCGCGACCGGGTTGGTGGGAGCTGCTGATCGCCGCGGGCGGCGCTCTCGACACGAACCGCTACTTCATCATCTGCGTCAACTCGCTCGGCAGTTGCTTCGGCTCCACGGGCCCCGCCTCCATCGACCCGCGCACGGGCTACAGATACGGCAAGCACTTTCCCGAAATCACCGTCGAGGATATCGCCCGTGGCGGGCACGCCGTGGTCGAACATCTCGGCATCCGCCAGGTCCATGCAGTGATCGGCCCCTCACTCGGTGGAATGACGGTGCTCGCGTTCATCGCGCTGTTTCCGCAGGCGGCGAAACACCTGCTGAGCATCAGCGGCACGGATGCCGCGAGTCCCTATGCGATTGCGCTGCGCAGCCTGCAACGCGAAGCGGTCACCCTCGATGCCGCCTGGCGCGAGGGCGACTACCTGCCCGAGTCTCCGCCCCGTGCCGGACTCGCCTTGGCGCGCAAGATCGGCACCATCACCTACCGCTCGGCGCGCGAGTTGCAACAACGCTTCGCGCGCACACCCTCGGCTGAGGGGCATGATTTCGCCGTGCAAGATTACCTCGCGCAACAGGCCCGCAAGTTCGTCGATGCCTTCGATGCGAACTGCTACCTGCGTCTGTCGCGTGCGATGGATCTGTTCGATCTCACGCAGCATGGCGATCCAGCTACGCTGTTCCAACGCTCGTCCCTGCAATCAGCGCTCGTCATCGGCGTCGAACTCGACCAACTCTTCAGCATCGAGGAACAGTCGCGGATCGCGGATGCCTTGCGCGCAGGCGGTGTCTCCACCACCTTTGCGCGGCTCGACAGCCTCGCGGGTCACGATGCGTTTCTCGTCGACTTTGCCAGCTTCGATCTCACCCTCCGTCGCTGGTTCGATACTCACTCACCTGCCGGAGTCAATCATGCGCCCTGAAACCATCGCCGTGCACGGCGGCTACACGCCAGATCCCACCACCAAGTCCGTCGCCGTACCGATCTACCAGACCACCTCCTACGCCTTCGACAGCGCGCAGCACGGAGCGGATCTGTTCGATCTCAAGGTGCAAGGCAACATCTACACGCGCATCATGAACCCGACCAGCGACGTGCTCGAGAAGCGCATCGCCGAACTTGAGGGCGGCATCGGTGCGCTCGCACTGGCCTCGGGCAGTGCCGCCGTCACCTACGCACTGATGACCATTGCCGAGCAGGGCGACAATATCGTCAGCTCGAGTGCTCTGTACGGTGGCACCTACAATCTCTTCGCCCACACGCTGCCACAGTTCGGCATCGAGGTCCGCTTTGCCGATCACCGCAACCCTGCATCGTTCGAGCACCTGATCGACGCGCGCACCAAGGCGGTGTTCTGCGAATCCATCGGCAACCCGCTCGGCAACGTCACCGACTTCGGTGCCATTGCCGCCATTGCCCACCGACACGGCGTACCGCTGATCGTCGACAACACGGTGCCCTCGCCCTACCTCTGCCGCCCGTTCGAGCATGGCGCAGACATCGTGGTGCATTCCTTGACCAAGTATCTGGGTGGTCACGGCAACAGTATCGGTGGCGTATTGGTCGATTCGGGGAAGTTCCCCTGGGCCGAGCACAAGGCGCGCTTCCGCCGTCTGAACGAGCCCGATGTGTCCTATCACGGCGTGGTGTACACCGAGGCCTTGGGGCCCGCGGCGTACATCGGCCGCGCGCGCGTCGTACCGCTGCGCAACATGGGCGCGGCGATTTCGCCTTTCAACTCATTTCTCATCCTGCAGGGCGTGGAGACTCTCGCCGTGCGCATGGATCGGATTTGCGACAACGCACTCGGCATCGCCCGCTTCCTGGCGGAGCATCCCGCGGTCAGCTGGGTGAATTACGCAGGACTACCGGATCATCCCGACCATGCTCTCGTGCGTCAGTACATGGGAGGTCGGGCCTC
>CAISHQ010000031.1 GCA_903885195.1 uncultured Pseudomonadota bacterium
CCGCGATCACCGTCGGCGAGCTCTTGACGGGCGCCGCACGCTCCGCCGATTCGGCTGCGAACGCCACCCGGGTCGTTCGGTTCTGCGCCAGCCTGCAGGTTGTTCCCTTCGACGAACGGGCGGCCGCGAGCTACGCCAAGATCCGCGCGACGCTCGCATCGCGCGGAGCCCCGATCGGCCCGCTCGACACGCTCATCGCGGGACACGCGCTCGCGCTACGCACCACGCTCGTCACCGGGAACACCCGCGAGTTCGGTCGGATCGACGGCCTTGCGGTCGAGAACTGGATCGCGAAGGCGTCCTGAGTTCACTGGGGGCACGGTCCCCACGCATTGAGAACGGCCGCGAGGTCGGAGCCGCCGACGGTGCCGTCGCCGTCGATGTCGACACCCGGGAACTGCGTACCGTCAGTGCCCCAGAAGTTGAGGACGATGGCCATATCGGCGCCGTTGACGGTGTTGTCGATGACCAGGTCAGCGCTGCACGCACATCGGATCCCGGTCTCCACCGTATAGCCTGCGCTGATCGAAACGAATCGACCATCGGGAACGGGCCATTCCACGCTTGAAGGCGAGCCCCATGTCACCACGCGTCCGTCGTTTCGAAGCGCAAGGCCGCGCGAGGCCGAACAGTCGATTGCAACAAACGTTCCGATCTGAGGAATCTCCGTCAGGACCCCGCCGATGTCCTGCCCCCATCCGCGAATCGAACCGTCGACTGTAAGCCCCAGAGTGTGCTTCCACCCACCTGAGACGTGGGTGAGGACAACGTCGGTCGGTGCCACGAGTTGTCCAAAATCGTAACCCCAGCCGACAACACTGCCCGAGGGCGTGATCGCAAGCGAATGCCAACTGCCGGCGCCCACGAACGTGAAGGTACCGCTCGGTGCGTTGCACGCGCCCTTCGAGTTGTCGCCCCAGCAGCGAACCGTGCCATCCGTCGCGATCGCCACGTTGTGCCAGTCACCGCAGGCAACATCGGTGTAGGTGCCTGCGGGCACGTTGCACTGTCCCTTCGAGTTGTCTCCCCACGCGAGGACCGCACCGCCGGCGTCGCGCGCGATCCCCCAGTTGGATCCCGCCACCACTTGAGCGATCTTCTTCACGGAGGGCACAGCCGCCCGCAGATCTGGCGCACCCCAGCAGTGGATCTGGCCGCTTGAGTCCAGGCCCACGCTGAGGTGGTAGTTGGAGGACACGGCAACCATCGGAGCGATCGGGATATTGTCCAGGCCGCCGTGGTTGTTCACCCCCCAAACGACGAGTTCATTGCACGCCTGACCGAGTGCGCTTCCTGAGGCAAGCGCGCTCACAACGAGGAAGCCGGCGGATCCGAGGTTCATTTTCATCTTCGACTCCATGCGAGTAACGGTGGGTGTGACAGTGCGAACTTGCCCGCCTGCAAAACAGCCGCTCGTCTCCGCCGCGTGCGCGACCAACGCGAAAATCCCCACCGAAATCACCAGCGATCCATCGCGCCTCGTCCAACGCGCCCGCATTCCCTCGCCGAGCGACCGCCGGAACCGCCCCGCCGCGCGCGCGTCGAACTCCACCCGCTTCATCGCTCGAGCAACCCCTCGAGCAGGCGCTGCTCGGCGGCGATCTCCCCCTCGGGCGTTCCCTCCTGCAGCAGCAACTCCCGCAGCGTGCGGCGGATACGGATCGACACCATGCGGGTCACGGTGCGCCCGTCCTCCACGCTGTAGCCGAGCGGCGGACAGCACTCGGCGTAGGGC
>CAISHQ010000032.1 GCA_903885195.1 uncultured Pseudomonadota bacterium
CACTCGCTTGGATCGTCGGACCTGCGGTGGTCGTCACCGGCTCGGCGCTGGCGCTGTTCGCAGCGACCGGCAGGCACACGAGTGAGCACAGCGACAGAGCAAATCTTGCCAGCGGGCGTGTCATCGCGAGGCCCCAGTGGGGGATAAGCCCTGAAGCGCCAAGCGAAAACCATTCTCGATCAAATCTTGAGGCGAGATGCCGTCACGTTCCAGATGTCCGCTCTTGTGGGAGCCGATCTGAATCAAGCCATGCATCAGACCCCACAGCGTGAAGCCGATCAGTCCCGGCGCGCCGGCCTCGGCGCGGATGCTGCCATCGCGCTGGCCCACTTCGATGGCGGCGACCAACGTACGTTGCACGGCATCGCTCGCCGTCAGGCAGGCCATGTATCCCGGATCCTGATCGATGTTGGGAAGATGCGCTTCAAATAGCGCCAGTGCCTCGAAACGCACGGGGAACTCAGCGGCGAAGGCAACGTAACTGCGTCCGCAGGCCTCGACCTTATCGATGCCCAGCTCGCGACTTGCGGCCGCGGCGCTGAACCTCGCTTCGAGCACTTCAAGTGCGCGCGTGCAGACGGCGGTGAGCAGATCGGATTTGTCGCCGAAGTACACGTACAACAGGGCGCGCGACAGGCGGGCCTTCTTGGCCACCTGATCCATGGTCATGGCTTCGATGCCGACGATGGACGCCACGGCCTCGGCAGCATCGAGAATTTCGATGCGCCGGCGTTCTTTTTCTTCCAGACGGCGTTCGGTGAGGTAGCTCATGGGGAGCGCACCTTACGCCGCAGATTGACACGATGTCAATAATTCAACAGAAGTTTCATATTTGGACGATCGTCAGCCTGCAAACAGGTAGCCGACCACCCAGTACACCGCCATTCCGCCTATTAATGAGCCGATCATGCTTCTAAAAAACGCGAAAATCAGACAACTCGCCAGACCTGCCAGCAGTTTGGGATTGCTGGGTGCCAGCCAGAGTTGCTGATCCACGAACACGAGGTCCGGCACCAGGATCGCCGCCAGAGCGCAGGCGGGGGCGTAGCGCAGCGCGGATTGCACAACAGGCCGGAATCGCAGACCGGTGCCCCACAGCAGTAAACCCGCGCGGGTCAAAAGCGCTGACAACGTGATCGCGAGGATCGCAATCCAGAGGTAGGCATCGCTTGGGCCCATGCCGGTCACGCCGCGCTCTGCCGTTGCAGCAGTCGCTCGAGCGACAATGCGGTCAGCATGCCGGCGACGATGCCCGCGACGAGCCCGAGCCGCAGCGGCCAGCCATGCCCCATGATCGCCACCACCGAGGCAACGCAGACTCCGGCCAGCGCGGGTCGATCGCGACAGAAGGGCACCAGCAAGGGGATCAGCACCAAGGTGCCCGCGAGCGCGAGACCCCATTCAACCGGAATGGTGGTCGCGGCGAGGATTCCGATTACCGACGACGCCTGCCACAGCACCCAGTTGCAGCTGGCACCGCCCGCGAAATACGCGACCCTGTGTGGATAGTTCGGCTCGCGCTCGAGTAACGCTGAAAACTTGGCGAAGCCGATGTCGCCGATGAGATAGCCGAGCCCAACCCGCGCCGAGGGCGGCAGATGACGCAGGTGCGGCAGCATCGCTGCGCTGTAAACGACGAAACGCAAGTTGACCGCGATTGCCGTCAGCGCCACGACCCACAGCGGCGCGACCGTGACGAGCAGCGGCAACGCTGCCAACTGCGCGCTGCCTGCGTAGGCGAGAAAGGTCATGATCAGCGCGTATTCGATCGACAGGCCCGACTTCACCATCGCCACGCCCGTGACCAGCCCCCACGCGAACACGCCCGGAGCCGCGGGCAGCAGTTCCCGCGCGCCGCGCCAATAGGCCTCGCGTTGAATCGGATCAGGCAAGATCGATCGAGTGTGCTTTGAGATCGACGAGCGCGACGACATCGAGCGCGCGTTGATGCGTCGCGCGCAAATTCACTCGCGGTGCGCAGCCCGCAATGAAGGCCTCTTGCCAGCGTGCCGCGCACAGACACCATCGATCACCCGGCCGCAGGCCAGGGAAGCCGAACTCGGGGCGCGGGGTGGACAGATCGTTGCCGCGGCTGCGAGAGAACTCGAGAAACTCTGCGGTCATCAGTGCACAGACCGTGTGCGAACCATGATCGGTCGGGTCGGTTTCGCAGCAGCCGCTGCGATACCAGCCGGTCTTCGGCGCGTCGCTGCAGGTCGTGAGCGGCTCGCCGAACACGTTGAGTTGCCGTTGTGGTTTGCCGCCGCTGCCGTCCATGGTGGCGCCAAGGTTACCCGATCAGTAGCGATATTCGAAACCGGCCTGCAGCAGTCGTGGCGGACCGACCACGATGCCGCGGCTCAGATCGCCGAGGTACAGGCGATCGAACAGATTCTTTGCGCTGGCATATAGGGTCAACGCCTCATCGCGCTGATATTGCAATGTGAGGTTGGCGATGACATACCCGCCGAGACGCCCACGCTGTCCATCGGCCGTGAGCGCTACGGTGTTCAAATCGTCGCCATACATTGCGCCGGTCCACGTGCCCTCGAGTTGCGCAGCCAGCGGTCCATGTCGCAGGCCGAGCGTCACCGTGGCCATCTGGCGCGCGGCGTAGGGCAGGCGGTTGTCGCTGATGTTGACGTGTGTGTTCCCTGGAATCGCCGAGTAACGTGTGCCGACGTAGCGAGCCACGGGAAGCCACGTCCACGCGACGCGCGCATGGGGTGCCAGGGCGTGACCGTCGTCACGCCACTCGGCCGCGACTTCCGCACCACGATGCAGCGTGCGCCCCGCATTGGTGAGCGTTGCGCCGCTGCCGCCGGCAAGGCTCGCCGGAACGATCTGATTCGTGAAGTCCATCTCGAACAGCGATGCCTCGAGGCGCCATCGATCCTCGGCCTCGAAACGCAGCCCGATTTCACGGTTCCACGAGAGTTCCGCCTCGAGTTCGACACTCGCGCCATCGACGCGGATGGCGTCCTCGACGCGCGGCGGTGCAAAGCCACGGTGTACGCCCGCAAACAGCATCGCCGATTCAGTGAGCTTGTAGGTCAACCCGATGCCCGGCACGAGCTGCGTGAGGGCGGACGACCCGGACTGGTTGCTGAGTCGGTTGCTGCGGGTGTAGCGGATCGACTCGATGCGCACTCCCGGAGTGATCGTCCAGCGCTCGAGTGTCATGGAGGTCTCGATGAAACCGGACAGTGCCTCCACCTCACGTACGTTGTCTTCGCGTAGCCCGGCGTTCGGTCCCGTGCCAGCCGCGCGGGCGCGAGGCGTGTCGCCATGCACCTGCTGTCGGTGCTGATGCTCACGATGGTGACGCAGGCCTACGACCGTATGCAGTGAGTGATCGCCGAGGGAACCGTCGATGCTGAGGCGAGGCTCGATACCAAAAGTGGTGTAGCTGCGCAGGCGCCCTTCGTTACCGCAGCCGACATTCAGGTTCTGCATGCCGAGGCACGCTGGATCTGACGCGTCATTCGGTCGCTGCGTGGAGCTGCTCGACTGTCGCCACCAGTCACGGTCGAAACTCGTGGCGTAGACCGACGTGCGCAACGCCATATCGTCGGCGATCTGCCAGCCATGCGTGAGCGCAGCGGCGACACGCTGCGAGTCGAAGAAATCATTGACGAAAGCGTTCGCGCGTGGATTGGCGACGAACTCTGCGAGCGTGAGCCCCGAGTAGGGCACCTGCGAGCGCTCGTGATAGACGCTGGCGCGCAGCGTCAGCGATTGCTCCGCGCCCATCTCCTGACGAACTTTCACGCCGACGTCGGTGACGTCGAGCTCGATGTTCTCGCGCGACCCCGCGCTCTGCTTGCGTGTGGCGTCGATGCGCCAGCCCGTCTCGGTTGCCGCAATCGTATCGCCGATCGCGACTTGCCAGTCTCGATAGCCGCGGTTCCCGCCCCGTGCTGCGAGCCGACCTGCGAAGGACTCCGGCGGATCGGCCGAGATGTAATTGACGAGCCCACCGACGGTTTGCGGACCAAAAGCAATCTGCCCCGAGTTCTTCAGCACCTCGATTCGGTTGAAACGCTCGATCGAAGGATGGAAGTACGAGGCGTTATCGCCGTAGGGCGCAAAGGCGAGCGGCAATCCGTCTTCGAGCAGCAATACTTTGGTCGAGCGAGTCGGGTTGAGACCACGGATGCCGATGTTGGGGCGCAGGCCGAGGCCCTCCTCATCGCGGGCGAAGACGCCCGGAATCTTGCGCAGCGCTTCATTGATCGTGAGTACCCGCGAGTCGGCCAAGTCCTGCTCTGTCAGCACATGGGCGCCGCCCGCGACGCGCTCGAGACGCTCTCGGCTGCCGAGCACGACGATCTCCGTGAGGTCTTCGGTCGTCGCGGCCGCCGCCTGCGAGATCGATAACCCACTGAAAACGCTGAGTAAAATGGCTTTTACAGGGTGCACGGCCGTTGCTTTCGCAAATGAGAATCATTACTATTTAAACGCAAATGCGAATAATCCGCAATTGCAACGAGCCTAAAAGTCCACCGATACTTCGCCACCTCGATATCCAGTCTTCTCATATGAGTCTCGACCCAATGAGTGCTGTTGCTCCGTTCGACGACCGCCGTCGCTTGACTGACCTTGCGGTCGGCGAGCGCGCGCGGGTCGAGCGGGTACTCGATGACGATTCGATTTCCCGCAGGCTCCTCGAAGTCGGTTTCATTCCGGGCGCATCGATCGAAATCGTCGCCAGCATGTGGCCCGCGGCCGATCCGCTCGCTATTCGCGTCGGCGGATCTACCTTCGCGCTGCGACGGCACGAGGCCGAACGGGTCGTTATCGCATGAGTGACGCCACGGCCGAACTGCGCGTCGCCTTCGTCGGTTTGCCGAACTGCGGCAAGACGGCCCTCTTCAATCGGCTCACCGGCAGCCGCCAGAAGGTCGCGAACTATCCTGGCGTCACGGTCGAACGCAAGGAAGGCGTATTTGCAGCCTCCGCGGGTCGCCGCTATCGACTGCTCGACCTGCCGGGCACCTACAGTCTTAAGCCGACCACGCTCGATGAGGCCATCACGCGCGATGTCGCGCTCGGGCGCGTGGCCAATGAGCCTCGACCCGAGACCATCGTGCTCGTTGCCGATGCCACGCATTTGCCGCTGTCGCTGCGCCTTGCGCTCGAGGTTCGGCGTCTCGGGTTGCCGATGGTGATCGTGCTCAACATGAGCGACGTCGCGCGGCGTCGCGGCTTCGCGATCGACCGAGACGTGTTGTCGCGCGAGTTGGGTGCGCCGGTGATCGAGACCGTCGCTACGCGCAGCGGCGGCGCCGATGCCTTGATCACCGAACTCGAGCGCCTCGCGATGCCCGAACAGCCTGCCGCGCCGACTACTGCGTGGCAGGAACCGACGGCTGCAGAGGTCACGGCGACGCATGCCGAGGCCGGCCGTTTGCTGGAACTCGCCGGTTATCGCGAGCCTTTGCGCAGTCGTGCAGTGGCCGTAGCCGATCGGATACTGATGAATCCGTTCGCAGGCATGCTGATCCTTGCGACGCTGCTGTTCTTCGTTTTCCAGGCCGTGTTCAGTTGGGCGGCGTGGCCGATGGATCTCATCGATGCGGGCGTCGCATCGCTTGCCGATCTCGTGCGTGGCGCGTTGCCCGATGGGCCGTTGCGCAGCCTGCTGGCCGATGGCGTGATTGCGGGCGTCGGCAGCGTGATCGTATTTTTGCCGCAGATCGTCATCCTGTTCGCCTTCATCCTCGCGCTCGAGGACAGCGGTTACCTGCCGCGTGCGGCCTACCTGCTCGATCGGGTAATGGGCAGCGTGGGCCTGTCGGGTCGGGCGTTCATCCCGCTGCTGTCTTCCTTCGCCTGTGCGATCCCCGGGATCATGGCCACGCGCACCATCCCGCAGTTGCGCGATCGCATCGTCACTATTCTCGTGGCGCCGCTCATGACGTGTTCGGCGCGACTGCCCGTCTACGCATTGCTGATCGCAGCGTTCATTCCGCAGCGCGATATCGGCGTGTTCAATCTTCAGGGTCTGGTGTTGTTCATGCTGTATTTCGCCGGCGTGGCGAGCGCGCTGCTCGTGGCTTGGGTCGCCAAGCTCATCGCCGGCGGGCAGAGCAATCATTTACTGATGCTCGAGTTGCCGGACTACCAGTGGCCGAGCCTGCGCAATCTGGCGCTTGGTCTTTGGGAAAAGACGCGCGTGTTCCTCGCGCGTGCGGGCGGCATCATCCTCGCGCTCATGGTGCTGCTGTGGTTCCTCTCCACCTATCCCGCACCGCCTGCGGGCGCTACGGGCGCCGCGATCGAGTACAGCTTCGCGGGACAACTCGGCAAGGCGCTCGCCGTCATCCTCGCCCCGATCGGTTTCAACTGGCAGATCGCCATCGCGCTGATCCCGGGGCTCGCCGCCCGCGAGGTTGCGGTGGGCGCGCTCGGTACCGTGTACGCACTCTCCGGTGACGAAGAGGCCGTGACCACGGCGCTCTCCTCGGTGATCGCGAGTGAATGGGGTCTGGCCACCGGGCTTTCGTTGCTCGCGTGGTACGTGTTCGCGCCTCAGTGTCTTGCGACCCTGGCCGTCGTACGCCGTGAAACCAACGGCTGGCGGTATCCGCTGTTGATGCTCGTATATCTGTTCGCGCTGGCTTATCTTGCAGCCTTCGTCACCTATCGGGTGACTCTGGCGGTAGCGGGCTGACAATCATGCAGAACGTGCTCGTGACAGTGTGCGTCGTCGTCGCGGCGGTGTACGCCGTTTGGTCGCTGGCGGGCGCAGGTACGCGACTGCGGTTTGTGGAGTTTGCCCTGCGTCGACTGCCGCTACTGCATCGCCCGTTGCACGCGCTGCGTGCGCGACTGCTCGCCGCCTCGGGCTGCAAGGCCTGCAGCAGTCATAAGTCGTCGGTGCCTCCGGTGCTGCTGCTGGGCGTGCTTGGTTTCGTCGCCTTGTCAGCGCCAACGCCGAGCCACGCCGCGCCCTTGCGTGTCACCGACGACACCGGTGCCGTGTTGACCTTTCAGCGTCCGGTGACGCGTATCGTGAGCCTCGCGCCGGGCGCCACGGAGATGCTGTTCACAGCGGGCGCTGGTCAGAAAATCGTTGCGACCGTCACGCGTGCCGATGCACCGGAGGCCGCAAAGCGCATCGAGCGAATCGGCGATGCCAACGCGCTCGTCTATCCGCGATTGCAGGCGCTGAAGCCTGACGTCATCGTCGTTTGGAAGGACATGACTAACGAGCTCGTGATCGAGAGCCTGCAAAAAATCAAGATACCGATCTACTACGTGAGCCTGCGTACGTTTGCTGACATTCCGCGCTCGGTCGAACGGCTCGCCGTGCTCGCCGGCACGGCGGCCAGCGCCGCCGCTGCGGTGCGTGAACTCGATGCGCGCGTCGCGAAGTTGCCGAAGGCGCCGAGCAAGCCGGCGCCGCTCGGTGTGTTCTACATGATGCTCGACTCGCCGCTCTACACCGTGGGCAGTCGGCATCTGATGACGGATGCGATCGCGCGCTGCGGCGGTCGGAACATCTATGCCGATATCGATTTCCCGGCGCCCATCGTCGAGTTCAAAGACATCAAGAAGCGTAACCCTGATGTCATCCTGATGGAGGCGCAGCCGATCACCGCTCGCGACTGGCGTGAACGGTGGAGTCAGTTTTCTGGCGTCAAGGCCGTCGCCAACCGTCAGCTGCTGCCGTTCGTCGAACCTCGCCTGAACCGCATGGGTCCCTCGGCCATCGACGGCGTCGAGGGTTTGTGCAAGCTGCTGCGTAACGTGCCGCGATGACCCAGTTGTCGCGCGGCCTCGGTCTCTGGGCCGGTATCGCCATCAACGTCGCGAATGTCATCGGCACGGGCGTGTTCCTCAAGACGCGTGTGATGACCTGCAACGTAGACGATCCGATGATCGTCATGCTGGTCTGGCTGGCCGCAGGTCTGTTGGTGCTGGCGGGAGCCTTCTGCTACGCGGAACTCGCCTCGATGATGCCTGCGGCGGGCGGCGACTACGTGTTCCTCCAGCGTGCGTACGGTCGCGCGACGGGATTCCTATACGGCTGGACCGTGTTCGCCATCATGAAGACCGGCTCGCAAGCAGCCTTGGCAGTGGGCTTTGCCATTTTTTTGAATACGGCGATGGGCGGTGCACTCGATGGTGTCTGGCTCACCGTGCCTTTGGGTGACGGCGTCGAGGTGCGCGGTCTGACGGTGGTGGCACTGCTTGCGCTGTGGGTTGTGACCTTGCTCAATTGCGCGTCGGTGGCCGCCACGGGCGGTGCCGCCACCGTACTCACCGTCCTCAAGGTGCTCACGGTCATCGGGATCGGCGTCGGCGCCTTTGTGCTCGGCAGTGGTGACCTGTCGCATTTCACGCAGTCCGCGAGCGGCGCTCGCTGCGAGGGCGTGCAGGCGAGCGCGATCGGTGGGTTGGCGGGCATCGGCGCGGCCATGCTCGGTGCGCTCTGGGCCTACGACGGCTGGAACAACGTGGCGCCGCTCTGCGGTGAGGTGAAAGATCCGCAGCGCAACCTGCCGCGTATGTTCATCTGGGGCACGTTGCTGGTCATCGTGCTCTATGTCGGCGTCAACGCCGCCTACTTCTATGTGCTGAGCCCGCAGCAGATCGGCAGTGTCTCGGCGACCTCGTCGGTGGCGACCGAGGTGCTCGCGACCTTCGCAGGGCCGCTCGCCGTCAGTCTGATGGCGGCGGGACTCATGATGTCCTCGCTCGGCTCGCTGCACGCCTCGGTGCTCGCCAACTCCCGTGTGCCCTACGCCATGGCGCAGGATGGCATGTTCTTCAAATCACTCGCCAAGGTATCCGAGCGCTCGCGTGTGCCGGTGAATGCGGTGCTGGCCCAGTGCGGCTGGGCCAGTGTGCTCGCGATCAGCGGCACCTACGACACGCTTACGGATTCCGTGGTGTTTGCGTCATGGCTCTTTTACGCATTGAGCGCCGGGGCCGTCATCATCTTTCGTCGCCGCGAGCCCGATTTGCATCGGCCGTTCCGTACCTGGGGTTACCCATACACGCCGGTGATTTTCGTGATCGTGTCTGTGGCCTTGCTGCTGAGCGCGCTCATCGCCACGCCGCAGCAGGCGCTGCTCGGTCTCGGCGTGATCCTGCTCGGCGTGCCCTTCTATCTGTATTGGTCGCGTCGCCCGACGAACGTCGTCAAAGAATAATATTCAAAGACCCACTTCCACTGCGGCGAAGCCTTCGTCGGAGCGCAGTTCGAAGTCCTCCCCAGCGGGCATCACCACGCAGTCGCCGGTGGCCAGCGAGTGCTGGCCGAGCGTCGGATGCTGCAGGGACAGCGAACCCCCGCGCAGATAGAGCAGTCTGAATTCGCCATCGTGCCGGGCGAGGGCTCGATAGCCTGCAGCTGCACGTACGGCGTGTACCCGTGCAAGACCTGCGGTCGCTGCAGTGATACCCACGTCGCAGGCTTCGGTGCCGACCGTGGCATCGGCCGGGCGCCATGACTCGGCGCTTTCGGCAGCGACATGGCGCACGAAGTGCTGCCCGCCGTATCGCCGACCCGGCTGCGCCGGACCATTCGGCAGCGGCAGCTCGGCATCGACACAGGTTTCGTGCACGGCGGGGCAGCCGATTTCGAGCACCTCAAGTCCCGGTGAGGCCTCGAGCACGCGATGTCGGATGGTGGGCGGCTGCAGCACACAATCCCCGGCACGCAGAACAAACGGCTCACCCTGGTCTTCGTAGACGAGTCGAACCCAGCCGGCGAGGCAGTAGATCATCTGGAAGCGCACGTGGTGGTAGTGCACGTAGTCGGGCACGACGCCGCCTTCGACGATCGCAATGTGCGAGACGACGAATCGACCGCCGAAACGATCGGGCAAGAGGTCCCGGTAGTGCATTCCCGCGCGTCCGACGGTCCACGCCAGCCCGTCATAAGGACTGTCCTCCGCAGCGGGGGGCAACCGACTGATGACGAGGGACTGCCGGCCGTCAGGCACTTCGACGCGGATCGCGGAATCGAGCAACCTGACCTGCCAGCTCTCCGGGCCGTGCAGCACGTCGGGCGTACCCGCCGGCAGCGCCGTGCGATCACAGAGCAGCTGCAGCACAGGTGGCGTGCTGGGCAGCGGCTCTTCCGTGCTCAGCCGCAGCGCAAGACCGAAGCCGTGCAGATCGGCCACGGCGGGCGCTTCCGCCGGGAAAATGCGCTCGAGCTGCAAGCCCACTGTCTCGGTGAGGAAAGCGAGCAGGGCGGGCAGATCACGGCAGGCGAGCAGGATCCGAGCGGAAGCGATGTGCGGTGCCAGAGTCATACCTCGATGATGTCACGCGACCGATCCGTGCTCCACCGTCGGGTTAGACTTGCCGCATGGAGGGGAGCAGGCTCGACGAACGATCGGCCGATCTGCTGGCGCGTGAGGCGGGCCTCGAGCGTCGGTTGACCGCCGATCAGCTGACCATGATCGCGCTGGGCGGGGCGATCGGTACGGGGCTGTTTCTCGGCAGCGCCCTTGCGATCCGCATGGCGGGTCCCGGCATCATCCTCTCGTACATCTTCGGCGCATTGCTGGCGTGGTTGCTCACGCGAGCGCTTGCCGAAATGGCGGTCGCGCATCCGACGGCCGGGTCATTCGGCGCCTACGCCGAGTTGTACGTATCACCCTGGGCGGGCTTCGCCACCCGCTGGAGCTACTGGTTCGCGCAGGCCGTAGTGATCGGTGGCGATGCCGTGGCGCTCTCCATTTATTGTGGCTGGTGGTTTCCCAACGTCGATTCCTGGGTGTGGATCACTGCAGCGGGTGTAACGTTGTTCGCGCTCAATGCGCGGAATGTGTACCAGTTCGGCCAGGTCGAGTACCTGCTGTCGATGATCAAGATCGTGGCGATCGGCAGTTTCGTCGCGTTCGGCGTGTTGCTGCTGAGCGGGATCATTCCAGGCACTCCGGCGATCGGTCTCGCCAATCTCACCGAGCATGGCGGGTTCCTGCCCATGGGGCTTGCGGGTGCATGGCTCGCCGTATCGTTCGTGATGTTTGGATTCGTGGGCACCGAGGTGGTCGCCGTGACTGCGGGCGAGGCGGAGAATCCTGCCGAGGCCATCCCGCGCGCGTTGCGCAACGTCATTGTGCGGCTGGCGCTGTTTTACGTCGCCGCCGTATTCGTGCTCGTCGCACTCGTGCCCTGGAACAGCGAGCCCGCCAGCGCAGACATCACCGGAAGTCCGTTCGTGCAGGTGTTCGAACGCGTCGGCGTACCGGCGGCACCCCACCTCATCAACCTCGTCGTCGTCATTGCCGCCTTGTCGAGCATGAACTGCAATTTATACACGGCTACACGCACGCTGTTTTCGCTGTCGCGCGGTGGCTACGCACCGGCGTTTCTCGGGCGCGTCTCGAAGAGCGGCATACCGCTGCCCGCGCTGCTCGCAACGGGCTCCGGTCTTCTGGTAGCCGTGATCCTCGCCACCGTGCTGCCGCAGGGGGCGTACTTCTATCTGTTCGGCGTGGCGCTGTTCGCAGCGCTGTTCGTATGGCTCGTCTGCTTCATCAGCCATCTGCGTTTTCGTCGTGCCTGGGCCCAGCGCACGGACGCTACGCCGCCGCTGCGCCTGCGCGGTGGGTCTAGCCTTTCACTGTTCGGCGCACTCGCCATCGTCGCCATCATGCTCACGACCTGGTGGGTCCCGGCCATGCGTGTCACCTTACTGGTAGGTCTGCCGTGGCTTGCCGGGGTGTCGCTGATTTACTTCGTTGTCTTCAGGAAAAAGACCCCATGAACCTGAAATTCTCGCTGTGGCTTTGCATTGGCATGGCGATGGCGCTCTTCGTCTCGAATGAAGGCATCGCGGCTGACACAGCCAAGATCGCCTTCGAGCGCGTCAATCTGGTCGATGGTCGCGGCGGTCCGGTGCAGCCGGAGATGACGGTGATCGTCCAAGACGGACGATTCACGGTGGTTCGGCCCGCCGCGCTCGTGTCGGCTGCGGATCTTGCCGGTGCACGACGCATCGATGGTCGGGGCCGTTATCTGATGCCGGGGCTCGTCGACATGCACGTACATCTCGAGGGTGGCGTGACCGTGACGCCGAATGGCTTACGTGAAGCCAGCAACGATCGTGGCCGTGGTGCTGCAGCGCTCGCGAGCTATCTCTACTCCGGCGTGACCTCGATCTACGACGCCGGCAACGTCCCGGACTATATCTTTGGTCTGCGCAACGAGGAGCGTGCGGGTCGCATCGCTGCACCGCGGATCTTTGCCACCGGCGGCATCGTCACCTATCCCGGCAGCCACGGCTCGGGGCCGGGGTCAGTCGACATCGACGCCTGGCCTGTCGGCCGGCAAGCGCTCGACGCCTTGCTCGAGCGCAAGCCCGACATGGTCAAGCTCACGCTGGAGGAGCGTGGCTGGGGTGCGCGCCCCATGATTCCGGCGCTGCCCGATGAGTTGCTGCGTTCGATCATCCGCCGGATCAACGAAGCGGGTTTTCGAACTACGGTGCATGTCTCGAGCGAGTTACGTGCGACGCAGGCGATCTTCGCCGCAGCCGACACGCTGGCGCATCCGGTGATCCAGGGGCCGGCAAGCGAGCAATATTTTCGTCTGCTCGCTGCGAAGGGCACGCCGGTGGTGACCACTTTGACCATTGGCGAGAACTACTCGCGCCTCGTCGAGCAGCCGGAATATCTCGACGAGCCGCTATACCGCAAGTCGTTGAGTGCGGAGCAGATCAGTGCGCTGCGCGGCAGCACTCGGAACGCCTGGCGCGAATCGCTGTGGACGCACTGGATGAAGTTGATGACGCCGGTGGCGATGGAGAATCTGCGCAAGCTGCATGAGGCGGGCGGTGTGCTGGTGCTCGGGACCGATCAGACCTTGGGCCCTGCGGTGCATCGCGAACTTGAACTCTTGCAGCAGGCCGGGATTCCGGCTGCCGCACTGACGCGCATCGCCACGTTGAACGGAGCGATCTTCCTCGGGCGCGCCGCGCAGGCGGGCTCTATCGAGGCAGGCAAGGAAGCGGACGCACTGTTGCTGTCGAAAGACCCGACACGGGACATTCGTAACGCCCGCCAGATCGAGCAGGTCATGAAGGCCGGCAAGCTCATCGATCGCGAGGCACTGCCGCTCGCGGGGCGTTGAGCGCGCGACGTTCGTCAATTCTTCTCGTGACCGTCACACGCGCTACACATTGACCCGCCAACGTCACCCCCTGACGCTAAACAGCGCGGGTGCCGGGTCATGAGAAAGTCGTTCTTCGTTTTTGCAGTAATCGGGTTATGCGTTATCGCGGGCCCGGCACGGGCGCATGAGGGCCATGCCGCCTCCGCAGCCAAAGAGCGCCGGGCCGTCGCGCCTGCAGGATGGTGGAAAGGAAACACGCATACGCATACGTGGTGGAGTGATGGTGACAGCCCTCCGGAGTCCGTAGCAGGGTGGTATCGCGAGCGTGACTACAACTTTCTGGTGCTCAGCGATCACAACCGAATGCAGGAGGGCGAGTTCTGGTATCGAGTGGATACCGACGCCAAGCGCGAGGCGCTCAAGCAGTACCGCGAGAAGTTCGGGGACGATTGGGTCGAGCGTCGCGTTCGTGACAACATCACCGAAGTGAAACTCAAGACACTCGAGGAGTTTCGCAGTTTCTTCGAGGCGCGTGATCAATTTATCTTCATCCGCGGGATGGAAATCACCGATCGACTTGATACGCACCCGGTACATGTGAACGGCGTGAATCTCGAGCGCAGCATCGTGCCGCAAGGCGGCGGATCGGTGGCGGAGATGGTGCAGAAGAATCTCGATGCCGTGATCGAGCAGGGTCGCCGCAGTGGGCGGCCGATGTTTGCGCACGTCAATCATCCCAACTTCTATCAGGCTATTACCGCAGAGGATCTGGTCGCGCTCGATCACGAGACCGGCGAAGGGTTCTTCGAGGTGTACAACGGACACTCCGGAGTGAGAAACGAGGGCGATGCGCGTTTCCCCGGCGTCGAGCAAATGTGGGATATCGTGCTCGCTCGTCGTATCGGCGAACGAAAAACCACTATTACGTATGGTGTCGCGACGGATGACGCCCATGAGTACACCAAGTGGGGTCTTCGTTCAGTCAATCCCGGTCGGGGATGGGTGATGGTACGAGCTCCGCGCCTGACGCCCGACAGCATCTCCGCTGCAATGAAGCGGGGTGACTTCTACAACAGCACTGGCGTCACGCTGAAGTCTCTCGAACGCGCTGGCAAGACGCTCGCGGTGGAGATCGCTGCAGAGCCGGACGTCACATACACCGTCGAGTTTATCGGCACGCGGCGCAGCGCGTCACTGGTTGGTACGGACAATGCGGGTGCCGAGACCAACATGCCTCAGGGCAGAGCGTCGTTACGCTACGGCAGTTCGATCGGCGAAGTGCTGTCCCGAGTCGAGGGGACAAAAGCCAGCTATACGTTGAAGGGCGACGAACTTTACGTTCGAGCGCGAATCATCTCTTCGAAGCCGCACCCGAATCCATATGCCGCAGGCGATCGCGAGATGGCATGGACGCAGCCGTTGCTGGGAACTGCGGACTGACTCAGTTTCGTCGACTTAACTTTACTGCAACCCGACCATCATTTTGTCTTCATCTGCATCGTCGTAAATAGCGTGCCGCTGCACCGCAGCGCGCATGACGACAACACGATTGCAGGTGAGGATCATGACATCGAACAAGACAGGTTGGCTTCGCCGCAGCTTTACTGCGGTTCTTTCGGGAATTCTCGTGCTGTGCGCAGCGCAGCACGGTGTGGCGGCGGATGCAGCGGCAACGCCCGCTAACGCGGCGGAGCTCGAGGAGGTGATCATCGAGGGTCGCCGCGTCCGCGAGGAAATGTCCACCGTCGCGTTCGACTCCGCGAAGTTCGGCAGTCAAGTTCAAATCATCACCTCAGCTGAAGTGGACACGGGCGGGTTCACTAACTTCGGTGAGCTTGCTGCGGGGCTGATTCGTGGCGCGAACATCGGCTACTCGCCCGATGAGGGCGAGTTCACCATTCGCATCGACGGCGGTTCCGATCGAGATACGTTGCTGCTGCTCGATGGGGTTCCTACTTTCGATCGTGGCACGCCGCTCGAGGACCTCTGGGGCGCGACGGCGATCGATCCGCGCATGATTGACAGCGTCGAAATCCTGCGCGGTGGCCAAAGTCTGTACTACGGCGGTAACGGTGGTCTCGGTGTCGTTTCCGTTCGCTACAAGGAACCTGCTGGAGAGCTCAAGGGCGAGTTCGGCGCGTATTACGGCGACTTCAAGACTCGGGAGGTCTACGGTAACGTGTCCTACCCGATCGACGATGCCGGTGCGCACAGCGTGATGTTCTACGGCAGGTCCTATGAGACCGATGCCCACGAAATTTTCAGCCCGACCGCTTACAACGACGTGGTACTCGAACTCGGTGGCTATCACGAGTTCCCGTACACCTACAACCTGATCGGTGGAAAGTACCGGTGGAACATCAACGACGATACGGTGCTCAAGGCCGGCGTCGAGTTGGCAACGGTCGATTTCCGTGATTCGTTTCCGAACGATCACATATTCAACCTGAACTACACCGACTATCCGAAGTTCCAGGCGAGCGTCACGACGAAGTTTCGTGACAATGTGTTCTTCGAGGCCGAGGCATTCTTCCAGAACCCTCAGTTGAAGAATTCGGAGGTCGATGCCCAGCTGTGCCGAATCCCGCAGGGCGTGCTGAATCCGGCCACGAAAAGACCCTTCACTTTGGCGTCCGACTATGAGTCTTACGCCCGAGCCAACGGCCTGCCGGTGGGGTGCATCACCAATCCCGAGACCAGCACGAAGGCGGATCGGACGTCGCGTGACGGGTTCTATGTGGACGCGCAGGGTCGCATTCTCGGAACGCAGCAGAATCCGTTCCCGATCGGTGCGCCGATGGGCTACGTGATCCAGACCGTCGCCAACTTCGGCACGGGAATCCCGGTGAAGGGCTTCGGTATCGGTACGCAGTATGCGGCCGGTTACAAGGAATACGGACTCAATGCGCGAACGAAGTTCGTCTGGAACGACAGCCTGGAAACGGTGATCGGTGCCCAGACGGTAACGTCGCAGGATGACTCCGCGATCGAGTACGGCGTGTCGGACCAGAAGATTGTCTCGAATGGCATCTATGCCGATCTTCGTGCCAACCTCGACTTCCTCGAGGGCACGGCGTTGTCGCTCGCCGCGCGGCAGGATTTCAACAATATCTTCAACGATACGTTCATCTGGCGCGCAAGCATCCGTCAGGAGTTTCCGCGGGGTTACTACGTCCGCGGCAGTGCGGGCACGTCCTACGCGAACCCGCGTGCGCAGGAGCTCGGGCTGTATGCCAACAGCCGCAACAATCCGACGCTCAAGACTCAGGAGGTTGAGACTTTCGGGCTTGGCACCGGCGTCAACGGCGAGTTCCGCGGCGGCACCTTCAACGTCGAGGTGGGCTACTTCGACACGGAAATCAGCAATCTGTTCGGCAGCGCAGCCATTCGCGATGTTTGTCCGGGTGTCGATCCAACGCGAACACTGAACCCCAACATCATCACGCCGGTCGAGTTTTGTTCGAACTATCTCAACTACGGTCTGACGCCGCTCGACGTCGCAACCTTCAACACCAAGGCAGTGCAGGACATCAAGGGTTACACGCTCGACATTGCCTTCGATCTCGATCAGTGGACGCTGGACTTCAGCTTCACCAAGCAGGAGTCGCTCGAGCCCAACCCTATGTTCGGTTTGACGGCGGTGCGCGCGCAGACTGGCGCAGCATTGACCTCGGTGGTTCCGGGCCGCGCTGGTAGCGAGCCGTTCCGCCAGTCCGGTGAGCGTCCCGAGTGGATGGCCTCTGCTCTCCTGACGTACAACCCGTCCGACCGCTGGATCATCTCGCTCAATCCGCGCTGGCAGGGGCCAGAGTATCTCTACGTTCAGAACAATGCGGCGCGACTCGTGAATGCGGCAGGTGAGCGCACCAATCCAGACGTCAACTTCGGTGACTATTTTGTACTCAATGCCTCAGTGCAGCATTTCATGGGAGATGAGAAGCAGCATCGCTTGATGCTGAGAGTGGTCAACGTGTTTGACGAGAAGTATTTCGAGCGCGGTGGCGCCACGGATCGAGCGATCTCGCGTGCCGGCGTACGTGGCGAAATCGGCCCGAACAATCCTGACTACTTCTACACGTACGGCTGGAACGGTAAGCCGCTGTCCTTCTACTTCCAGTACGAGTACCGATTCTGATGAGCGACCGAAGACAGTTCATCGTCGCGCTCGGTGCGGCGACACTACTGCCGGACCTGAAGGCCAGTACAACGCGTGATCCTTTCACGCTGGGGGTTGCCTCAGGGTCTCCGCGTGATACGAGCGTGGTCCTGTGGACGCGGTTGGCGCCCGACCCGCTGAACGGCGGCGGAATGCCAGCGGGTCGCGTCGAGGTGGAGTACCGAGTGTATGCGGACGAGAGTCGGCAACGGCTGGTACAGCGCGGTACGGTCGAAACCTCAGAGCACAAAGCCCATTCGGTGCATGTTCTCGTGCGCGGTCTTGAGCCGGGTCGGGAATATTGGTACCAGTTCCGTCACGGCGATGCGCTCAGTCCGCTCGGTCGTACTCGGACCACCGATATGAAGGCGGGTCGGGCGCGGCTTGCGTTGGCAAGCTGCAACTCGTACGAGTCCGGTCGGTTTGCGGCCTACGCCGACATGGCGAAGTGGGCGCCCGACTGTGTGATCCACGTGGGCGATTACATCTATGAGGGTGCGGCGGCGGCGCTCGGGGTGACGCGCCGCAGGGTTGGCGCGGTCGAGTTGAGTTTCGAGACCGTACGCCAGCACAACGGGGCTGAGACCGTCACCCTCTGGGACTACCGGAACCGCTATGCCCTTTACCGCAGCGACGCGCAGCTGCAGGCCGCGCATGCCGCGAGTCCCTGGATCGTCGCGCTCGATGATCACGAGATCGACAACAACTGGGCGGGTGATGTGCCCCAGGACCCCTGGGCGCAGACTCGGCTCGAATTCAAGGTTCGCAAACTGGCGGCGCTGCAAGCCTACTACGAGCACATGCCGATCGAGCAGCCGCCGCAACTTGCGGGACTCGACACTCATTTGCAGTTGTACGGCGCGTATCGCTTCGGTCCTGCGCAGGTTCACTTGCTCGATACCCGGCAGTATCGCTCCGACCAGGTCTGTGGTCAGGGCTTCCCTGGCGATGAGCCGTGTGAAGCTTTGCAGGATCCGCGCCTGACGATGCTGGGCACGACCCAGGAACAGTGGCTGGTCGAGACGCTGCGCCGATCGACGGCACGCTACAACGTGCTCGCCTCCCAAACCTGGTTTGCACCGTTTCGCTACAACGCGCCGCCGGCTGCGCCGCGAATCAATATGGACCAGTGGGACGGGTATCCGCTCGAGCGACAGCGGATGATCGAGTTGCTGGCGAGTGGAGTGGCCAATCCCGTTGTGCTGAGCGGTGACTGGCATGCCTCAGCGGCCATGCGCATCCATCGTGATCCGTGGAACACGCGCAGTCCGCGGGTGGGTCACAATCTCTGCGGTACGTCGATTTCTTCGCACTGCCCGTGGTCAGGTGCCATGCGCGATGCGCTGCAAGACAACCCTCACGTGGATCATCTCAACGGAGATCGTCGGGGATATCTGCGTTGTGATGTGGACTCGGGTGGCTGGCGCAGCGAGTTTCGCGTCGTCGAGGACCCGCGGCAGGCCGATTCTGCCGTGCGCACCGAACTTGAAATCCGCTTGCAGGACGTTTGATTCAGTCGCGGAAGTTTTCGAAAGACAGCGGCCGATCGAACTTCTCTCGGCGCAGCAGCGCGATGGTCTCCTGCAGATCGTCGCGCTGCTTGCCCGTGACTCGAACCTTGTCGCCGTGGATGCCGGCTTGCACCTTCAGCCGCGAGTCCTTGATCAGCTTGACGATCTTTTTGCCGCAATCCTGATCGATGCCGTGACGCAGCAGAACGTCCTGACGCGCTTCGGCGAGGTTGGTTTGCGCGTCTTTCACCTCGAGGCAGGCAACGTCGATACCGCGTTTGACGACCTTCAGCTTGAGAATCTCCAGCATTTGCTTGAGCTGGAAATCCACCTCGGCCTTCAGGTGCACGATGACTTCCTTGGGCTTGAGTTCGAATTTGCAACCCGTGTCCTTGAAGTCGAAGCGCTGCGATAGCTCGCGATTGGCCTGATCCACCGCGTTGGTCAACTCGTGCATGTTGATTTCGGAGACCACATCGAACGAGGGCATGGCTTCAGCTCCGCGGGGCAGGTTCGGAAAGCAACGCATCGACCGTCGACGTGAAATCCGCCACGAGCTTCTCGTAATGCTTGCCTGTGGCGGGTCCCGAGAATCCCGTATGGATCTTGCGAACTACGCCGGTGCGATCGATGAACAGAGTCGTCGGAAAAGCGAACACGCCGTTCAGCTGCGGCAGACGCGAGGCTGCATCGTCCTTGTCCGAGGTGCCGGCGATCAGCGTGGTGTAGTCGATGTTGTAGCGATCGCGGAAGCGGTACACCGCTTCGGCAGCCTGTGGGAAGTCGCCGAACTGCTCGAACATCAGCGAGATGATCTCGAGTCCCGCAGCCCGCTTTTGGCGGTGCAGCTCGGCGAGAAACGCTGCCTCGTCGTGGCAGTTGGGGCACCAACTGCCGGCCAGCGTCACGATCACGACTTTACCGCGGAAGTAGGGATCCGAGAGCGAGATGTTCGCGCCGCTGACATCGGGAAAGCGGAAGTCGAGTCGCTGACCGCCCGCCTTGAGTTGCGTGGCGTTCTCCGCCTCGCCAATCGAGGCGTTCTCGTCACGCCGGGCACTCCAGGCCTCGACCCAGGCGAGACCCGACCAAAACTGTCCCTGCAGTTGGCCGTTTGCATCGAGCGTCGCGCGGTAGAGGAAGACATGACCGCCATCGAACTTCGATAGACGCAGTTCGCCATTACGCCACTCGCCTGCGAGAAAACGATGATCGCCGGTGGTGGTGAGGAACGTGCCCGTGACAAGTTCGCCCGTCTGCGTGAACTCGCCCACACCCGGAGAGGGTTTGCCGTTACCGTCGAAGGTGACGGCCCATCGACCTGTCAGGTTGACGGGGGAGGACGTCGTCGCGGCAGCGTCGCGACTGAAGCGCCAGCTGTCGCCGAAGTTCGCGGTGAACGGGATTTGCTGATGGGCGCCTTTCGCCTTGATCATGGTGAGCGTGCCGCGAAGCCGACCGCCCTCGAGTGTCGCCACGATGCGATTCTCGAAACCGGGCATGCGCAGCGTGAGTTCGGTGCCGCTCAGCGTCACTTCCGTGATCCGAACACGATCTGGTCCATTGACCAGCGTGACCACGGGCGCCCCGTTCGCTTGCGCGACCTCGAACGTGAACGGCAGCTCGCCACCCGGTATTTGCAGCACGGCACGCCACGTGCCTTCCTTAAGTTCAGCGGTGTCGGGGCCAGTGCGGGTACAGGAACTCATGAGCACACAGAGTAATAAAGACAGCAGTCTTTTCATCGTAGCGATTATACGGGCAATCAGCGCGCCGGCCCGGGTATCCAGACGAGCGCGACCTCGTTGACCACGAGGTCGGACTTGCGCGGCGCGAGCGTCATCTCACGCAGTGCCACCGTGTCGGCAGCGACTGTAGCGGACAGCGCGGCGACCTCCGCCTCGCACTCCTCCTGCAAAGCCTCCCAGCGTTGTCGGAGTTCCTCGAGGGTCTCGTCGGCCGGGTCGAGCCAAGGTTTGAAATCGGTTGCTGCCAACTGCGGAAAGGTCAGCATCAGATTACCGAGATCACCCTTGGGGTCGATGCAGATGGCGGGGATGCCATCGATCGCAGCCTCTTCGAGCAGTGCAAGACAGAGGCCCGTCTTGCCGCTGCCGGTCATGCCGACGCACACCGCATGCGTAGTCAGGTCCCTTGAGTCGTAAAGGACGAGGTCTTGCGTGGCCGCGCGGGTGGCCGCATCGAACTGCCGGCCCAGATAGAACAGACCCATTTTTTCGTAATCGACGCTCATGACAGATATTGTCGATGTTCGCCGTGGGGACAGGGAAGAGGGCCTCTGTCAGAGTGGCTTGACGGCGCTTTAAGCCGACGGCGATACTCGACCCATGACCCGTATCGCTCGTCCCTGGCTGCATTGGTGGCGCCGCTCCTGAAGGAGTGGGCGTGGGACGCTGCGTTCGGCAACGAACAGACACACACAGGATCTAGCAACCCAAACCCATCTCCGGACGCTCTCCGGGATGGGTTTTTTGTTTCATGAAGGCACCTTTCGACATTGCTGGTGATCTCGACACGCCCGTTTCGGCCTTCCTGAAGCTGCGCGCGTTCCGCCCGCGTTTCCTGCTCGAGAGCGTGGAGGGTGGCGAGCGGGTCGGCCGCTACTCGTTCGTCGGTTTTGGCGATGCGTCGTTTCGGGTCAAGCTCGATGCGCAGGGCTTCTGGAGTGGTAGCGAGCGCTGGAACGTACCGGCGGATCAGACCGAGTTACTGCAGGCGCTGCGCACCGCCCTGGCCCGTGCGCCGCGGCCGCAGGCACCCGGAGCGGGTGCCGATTTCCCGCTCGCAGGTGGACTTGTCGGCTACGCGTCCTACGACATCGTCCGCTACTTCGAGCGACTGCGCCCGACCACGCCCGAGCCGGGTGCCATGCCCGATCTGCACTATGTCGCGCCCGCATCGCTGCTGGTGTTCGACCATCTCACGCGAGGCATCGCTTTGCTGCATGCCGGCAGCGAGAGCGAGCGGCAGTCGTTGCGCCGCGAAGTCATCGCCGCGCTGCGCGGTGCAGTGCCGGCGAGTCGCGTACAAGGCAGCTTCTCGCCCGCGCTCGCCTCGATGTCCGAGGCGCAGTTTCTCGCCGGGGTCGCGCGAACCAAGGAATACATCGCAGCAGGTGACGTCTACCAACTGGTGCTCTCCGTGCGCTTCGGTGGGCGTGCAGACATCGATCCGTTCGAGGCCTATCGCGCGCTGCGACTGATCAATCCGTCGCCCTACATGTACTACTGCGCGATGGACGATGTCACCGTCGTCGGCTCATCGCCCGAGGCACTCGTGAAGTTGTCGCACGGCCAGGCGCAGTTGCGGCCGATCGCCGGTACCCGACCGCGCGCTGCAGATGAGGCCGAGGATCAGCGTCGAGAGCAAGAGCTGCTGGCCGATGCCAAAGAAAATGCCGAGCACGTCATGTTGGTTGATCTCGCACGCAACGATCTCGGTCGCGTGGCGCAACCGGGCAGCGTGCAAGTGGGGCCTTATCGCTCCATCGAGCGCTACAGCCACGTGATGCACATGGTGAGCGGCGTGCGTGGCGAGTTGGCGGCGGGGCGCGATGCGTTCGATCTGTTTGCTGCAGCGTTCCCTGCCGGCACACTCGTGGGTGCGCCAAAGGTGCGCGCGATGGAAATCATCGACGAGCTCGAGCCCGTGCGCCGGGGTCTCTACGGCGGCACGGTCGGCTACTTCGGCGCCCAAGGCGACATGGATCAGGCCATCACCATTCGCACGTTGGTGTTCCGCGGCGACGAGTACAGCTATCAGGCGGGTGCGGGCATCGTCGCCGACAGTCACCCGCAGAGCGAGTACGAGGAAGTGCTGGCCAAAAGCGGATCGGCCGCGCGGGCGCTGGCAATGGCGGGAGAAGGTTTATGACCGGCGCGGCCGGGCAGGGCGTGCGGCTGCTGCTCATCGACAACTACGACTCGTTCACCTACAACCTCGTGCAGGCGTTCCTCGTGCTCGGTGCGGAGGTGCTCGTGCATCGCAACGATGCGCTCAGCGTGCCGCAGGCGCTGCAGTTGGCGCCGACACATCTGTGCATTTCGCCGGGGCCCGGAACACCCTACGACGCGGGCGTATCGATGGACATGATTCGTGCCTTCGCAGGCGTCGTACCTGTGTTCGGCGTCTGTCTCGGTCATCAGTCGATCACCGAGGTGTTCGGTGGCAAGGTGGTGCGAGCCGGGCGACTGATGCACGGCAAGACCTCGATGGTCACGCACGATGGGCAAGGACTGTTCGCAGGCCTGCCTGATCCTTGCGAGGTCGGCCGCTACCATTCATTGATTGCACAACCCGAGTCGCTGCCATCCGAGCTCGTCGTGACGGCGCGTACGGCTGAAGGCGAAATCATGGGCTTGCGTCATCGCGAACTCATGGTCGAGGGCGTGCAATTCCATCCCGAAAGCGTGCTGACGCCGCATGGCCCTGCACTGATGGCCAATTTCCTGCGTCAGCGCGCCGCGCGGCGTGACGGGGAGGCTCAGCATGGATGACAAGGCGTTGCGCGCAGCGCTTGAGCAGATGCTGGAGCGGCGTGACCTGTCCGAAGTGCAGGCGGCGGCGGTGCTCACCGCACTGACTAGCGAGGTGCCGCCCGCGCTGGCCGGCGGGCTTTTGGCTGCCTTGCGGGCCAAGGGCGTGGTCGCCGATGAGTTGCGTGGCTTTGCCCGCGCGATGCGCTCGCTCGCGCGACGGCCTGCGATCGATGCCGCTCTGTCGGCCCGCGCGATCGACATCGTGGGCACTGGTGGCGATGCATCGGGGAGCGTGAATATTTCGACGGGGACGGCCCTGCTCGTCGCAGCCTGCGGTGTGCCCGTCATCAAGCACGGCAATCGCTCCGTATCGAGTCGCTCCGGCAGTGCCGACGTCCTCGAGCAACTCGGCTTGCCTTTGCCACTCGATGACCTGCAGGCCGGGGAGTGCCTGGATCGTTGCGGTTTCACATTCCTGTTCGCCCCGTACTACCACCCCGCGATGAAGGCGATCGCCCCGGTGCGTCAGGCGCTGGGCATACGCACTATCTTCAATGTGCTCGGGCCGCTCACGAACCCGGCGGCACCGGCCTATCAGCTCACCGGTGCCTACAGCGAGCCGGTGGCGGCGCTGATGGCTGATGCGCTGGCACACATGCCGGGACTCAAGCGGGCCTTCGTCGTGCATGCGGCCAACGGCTGGGACGAGCCAACGACGGTCTGTGATTTCACGCTGTTCGACGTCGGGTCCGGACAGGTTCGTCGCAGCGTGCGGCGCCCCGAGGAATACGGTCTACGTCGTTGCTCAGCCGAGGAACTCGCTGGCGGTGATGCCACGGTCAATGCCGCCGCCCTGCGTGCCGTGTTGCGCGGCGAGCACCGCGGTGGTCATCGCGATGCGCTGCTGCTGGGTGCGTCGCTGGCCCTTGAGTGCACGGGAATCGCTGCCGATCCCGTGGCGGGGCTGCAGGTTGCCGCCGAAGCGATCGATTCGGGTGGTGCCGCCGAGATGCTCGAGGAGCTCGCCGCCTTTGGTCGCGGGGTACGCAAGCCGTGACGGAGTCGGGTTTTCTCGCTGGTATGGCTGCAAGTTCGCGTGCACGCGCGATAGCCGCCAAAGAAATCACGCCGGAGTCAGTGCTGCTCGAGCAGATTGCCAGGCTGCCGCCTCCGGCTCCATTGACGCTCTCTGCCGGGGGCTTCGATCTGATCGCCGAGATGAAGTTGCGCTCACCGGCGCTCGGTGCCTTGCAGACCAAGGCCGATGCAGGGGCGGATGCACGTATCGATGCCTATGCAGACGGTGGTGCCGCGGCGATATCGGTGCTGACCGAGCCCACGCGTTTCGATGGCGAGCTCGCGCATCTGCAGCACGCGACGACGCGTCTGGAGGCACGGGGGTCACGTCGAATCCCGGCTATGCGGAAGGATTTCCTCGTCGATCCGTATCAGATCCTCGAGGCGCGGGCTGCGGGCGCAGCCGGCGTATTGCTGATCGTGCGGATGTTGTCGCGCACCCAGCTGGAGGCCTTGCTTGATGTGGCCTTGGCGCAAGGTTTGTTCGTGTTGCTCGAGGCCTTCGACGAGCGCGACATCGACGAGGCCATCGCCTTGCTCGAGCCTCGCCGAGCCAAAGCCTGCATGCCGAGCGGTGCGCAGCGTTTGCTGCTCGGAGTGAACTGTCGTGACCTCGTTACCTTGAAGGTGATTCCCGATCGGTTTGCGACACTGGCCCCGCATTTGCCGACGTGGATTGCGCGTGTCGCCGAGAGTGGCGTGCTGTCGGCGGCCGATGCGGCGGCGGCAGCGGCGGTGGGCTACGACCTCGCCCTCGTGGGCGGTGCGCTGATGACTCATCCGACGCCGCAGCGACTCGTCGAGCAGATGCTGCAGGCGGGTCGTACAACGCGTGGGCAACGCCCTCGCACTGGTCTCACAGGGAGCGCGTGAGCCGCCATGTTCGTGAAACTCTGCGGCATGAACAGCGAAGCGGCGGTGTCGGCGGCTCTCGAGGCCGGAGCCGATGCGCTCGGCTTCGTGCTCGCACCGTCGGTACGACGCGTTTCGCCGACCGAAGCCAGGCGGCTCGCGGCGCCTGCGCGCGGTCGCGCCTGCTGCGTCGCAGTCATGTTGCATCCGACTGCGGCAGAGGTGGACGAAGTGATGCAGGATTTCGCACCGGATGCGCTGCAAACTGATCTCGCCGACGAGGCCATGCTCTCGCTAGAGGCAATACGGATCTGGTGGCCCGTGCTGCGCAGTGGCCCGGCGCTGCCGGCGTTGCTGCGCAAGCGGGTGTTGTTCGAGGGCCCCATTAGCGGAGTCGGTGAGGCCGCGGACTGGACGATGGCGCGATCGCTCGCGTCGACGACGCAACTGATCCTTGCGGGCGGACTGCATTCGGGTAACGTCGCTACGGCGATTCGCGCCGTCCAGCCGTTCGGCGTCGACGTGTCGAGCGGCATCGAATCCTCGCCGGGGCGCAAGTGCGCCACGCGGATCCATGAGTTTGTGCGTGCTGCGCGTGCAGCCGCTGCGGAGAACCAAAAATGAATGCCCACGTTAAATTTTCGACTGCCGAGCAGAGCGCTCTGCTCGAGCAGGAACTCGCTGGCCGCTTTCCCGATGCGCGCGGTCGATTCGGCCCCTACGGTGGCCGGTACGTGCCGGAGACGCTGATCCCGGCGCTCGAGCGGCTCGAGGCGGGTATGCGCGAGCATCTGCACCGGGCGGACTTCCAGGCGGAGCTCACCGACCAGTTGCGCCACTGGGTCGGGCGTCCCACAGCTTTGTCGTATGCGCCGCGACTGTCGGCCGCGTGGGGTGCCTCGATCTGGTTCAAGCGCGAGGATCTCGCACACACCGGCGCCCACAAAATCAACAACGCTCTCGGACAGGCGCTGCTTGCGCAGCGCCTCGGTGCCCGACGCATCGTCGCCGAGACGGGTGCAGGTCAGCACGGCGTGGCGAGCGCCGCGGCCTGCGCGCGCCTCGGCTTGCCGTGTACGGTGTACATGGGCGCCATCGACATGGAGCGGCAGGCGCCCAACGTCGGACGCATGCGACTGCTTGGTGCGGAGGTCGTCCCCGTGACCGGAGGCGATCAGACGCTGCGCGCGGCCATCGACGAGGCGCTGCGCGATTGGGTCGCCGATCCCGATGGCACGTTCTATCTGCTGGGCTCCGCTGTCGGCCCGCATCCTTATCCGTTTCTGGTCCGCGAGCTGCAGGCGATCATCGGCCGCGAGGCACGCGCGCAGTTCATCGAGCGTCAGGGCGGGTTGCCGGATGCCGTTTTTGCCTGCGTGGGTGGTGGTTCCAATTCCATCGGCATGTTCCATGCGTTCGTGCCGGATACGTCGGTCGCCATCATCGGCATCGAAGCCGGCGGGCGTGGCAGTGGCCTCGGTGAAAACGCTGCAAGCCTCTCCTATGGCTGGCCGGGCGTCTTACAGGGCTGCTATTCGCTGCTGTTGCAGGACGAGAACGGCCAGATCCACGAGACGGACTCGATCTCGGCGGGTCTCGACTACCCGGGGGTCGGACCCGAGCACGCTCTGCTGCTTGCAGCAGGCCGGGTGCGCTACGAGTCGGCCACCGACAGCGAAGCACTTGCGGCGTTACAGGAATGCTCGCGTCTCGAGGGCATCCTGCCTGCGCTCGAAACGGCGCATGCGCTGCACGGCGCCAAGCGCTGGGCCAAAGAAAACACCGGCAAGACGGCTATTCTTTGCATGTCAGGTCGCGGTGACAAAGATATGCCGACCCTGCAGCGCACCTTGCTCGCTGGCAATGCGTCGTCGACCTCGGTTCATGCGGGAGCCAAGCCATGAAGCCTCATGCACGCTTGAGCAGCGCCATCCGCGCCGCCGTCGATCGCGGTGAGCCAGCGCTCGTGGCGTTCATGACCGCAGGATTTCCGCAGATCGACAAATTCGCCGAACATCTGCACGCCGTGGCCTCCGTGGCCGACGTCGTCGAAATCGGCGTGCCGTTCACCGATCCGATGGCCGATGGCATGACGATCCAGCGCTCGAGTCAGGCTGCCCTCAAGCAAGGCGTGAGCCTCAAGTGGATCCTCGGCGAACTCGCCACGATGCAGCGGCCCGAGGCGCCGCTCGTGCTGATGAGCTACCTCAACCCGTTGCTGCAGTATGGCTACGCACGGCTCGCTCAGGACGCGGCGGCGGCGGGCGTCTGCGGTTTCATCGTCCCAGACTTGCCGTTTGACGAGGGCGACGAATTTCGCGCGGCACTCGCCAAGGAGGGCGTGGCCCTCGTGCAGATGGTGACTCCGGTGACGACGCCAGAGCGCCTCGCCCGGGTGTGCGCCGCCAGTGAGGGCTTCGTGTACGCGGTCACCATGACGGGTACCACCGGCAAAAGCGTCACGGTTCCGGACGAGGTGCTCCAGTACCTGGCGCGGGTCAAAGCCGTCTCGCCGGTGCCCGTGTGTGCGGGTTTTGGCATTCGTTCAGCCGAGCAGGTCGAGCGCCTGCGGGGCCACGTGGAAGGGGTCGTGGTCGGTTCCGCACTCGTCGAGGTGCTCGAGCGCGGGGAAGACGCTGCAACCTGGCTGCGGAGCTTGCGCGCCGGCTGATAGACCGCTGCGGAGTGGCCGCAGTAAACGATCGGTATGGGCTGCCGTCCTGGCGCATGACCGACGTGCGACTTCGGTGGAGCGTCAGGAGATCGTCAGACTCGCGGATGATCGTCTGCCCTTCGTCGGCACGGTATTATTCGGTGTCTCGTCGCATCGTTGCGACGCCTCGCAGGTACCTTGACCCGCATGCAGTATCGCGCTTGGAACCCCGTTCGTCGCAGCGTCCGTTTGCTGTGGATCCTGTTGGTCCTCTGCTCGGCGGCCTCGTCGGCATCAACCACCCCGGGTGACGACGGCTTCATCACGAAGGGCAAGCAGCCTCTCGTGATGTGGAATACGGTGCCGTTCTATGCGGCCGCGGATCTTGCCCAGTACGAAGCCACGCTCGCGACCCGGCGTGACCGGGTACGTCGCGAGAATTTCCGCGAGCTGAGCGCAACGCTGGAGGCCCTCGCGGCGTCCGGTACTGATGTCTCCGCCATGAGCGAGCCCTTGGCCAACATCCTGCTCACCTTCGACATGATGCGTGACTTGCATCGGGAGCGTGATGAGAAGGCCATCGACATATCACTGGAAAACCAGTTCAAGGCAGCGCTCGATCGTCTGTATGTGCTGCATCAACTGCGCCCTGGCGAGCGGCGGCTGCAGTTTTCGGCAGGGTCGGATCCGGCTGCGTTCCGTGCGTTCATAGAGGGGCGGGAAAAAGATAAGCCCGCAAGGCTCGATCAAGCGGTGCGCGTCTATCAGCAAATCGATTTCACAGCCTATGGCTCGTTCACGTCGATGGGTGACAACGAGTTTCAGCTTACCCTTCAGATTCAGAACTTCAAGACAGGCACGAGCCGCAGCTTCTCGACTCGCGGCACATTGACGCGGGCCGTCGAGGTGCTGGCGAGTCGCGTGTTTGACTACTTCCAGTCGAACGTCTACGCGGCATGGGATGAGTCGCGCGGCGCTCTCGAGTGGATCGCGATGCCGGGTAACCCCGCGCGCACCGATCCCGGCTCGCCGAACTACGGCTATTCGTATCACGAGGCGCTCGACTATTGCGCCGAGCGCAACGCGCGTCTGCCGTATGCGCGCGAACTGCGTTCAGCCGATGCAGCCGGGGCATACCGAGCCGGCGGGATTTCGCGACTCAAACCTGGCGTGAGCTATCCGGTCCTCGATCGACGCCACGTACCCGATTTCTACGTGCTGCACCTTGGCGACACCGCGACGGGCACCGAGGGGTCCCTGCGGACGCTCGCCACCTATCCCGGCAGAGTCGAGTTCTGGTGCGTGCGCGGTGATCCTGCGCCGAATATCGTGCTCCACGAATCGCTATGGATGCTGCATCGTGCCCATGAATCGGGCGATGCCCGCAGTCGTGAGATCTTTGTCGCAGTCGAGACCATTCGGTACGAGTTGGGCGAAACGGATGCCGCCCAGTCGACGTTCAACGACACCACGACGGGTGAGCGATTCTCAAAGATTAGCCGACTGTCTTCGATAGCCGAAGCGAAGTCCGTATTGGAGCGTTACGGCATTACGCTGGTTTTTCCGGCCGATTAGTTCCGATCAGCGGCACGGTCAGCTGCGCATGCGTGTGCCGGTTGGGTCGTAGGCGGGACCCTCAAGCAGACGTGCGTTGCGTGTTTCGCCGACGACATCGACGGTGAGACTCGGCAGTTTACCCCGCGCAGCCTGCGCCGCTGCGATGACGTCCCGGTCGACGTAGGCGAGCGCGAGACTTTGTTTCACCCAGTGACCGTAGGCACCCGAGGTGGTGTAGCCGACGAGTCGGCCGGCGAGTTTCACCGGCTCGAAACCGGATGCATCTGCGTCCGTCGCCTCGATCGCGAGGGTGACGAGTTTGCGCGACGCAGGGCTATCGCGCTCGCGTAGCACGGCTTCACGGCCAATGAAATCGCCTTTGTCGAAGGCGACGTGTCGATCGAGTCCGCACATCCCGGGCGTGATCGACTGGGTAAACTCGGTCGACCAGATACCGAAGCTTTTTTCGAGGCGGAGCGAGTCGAGCGCCCGATTGCCGATGTTGCGCAGGCCGAGCGCGCGGCCGGAATCCATCAGCGCGTCGTACAGCATCCGCTGCTGGGTTGCCGGCACATAGAGCTCGTAGCCGAGTTCACCTGTGAGCGACAGTCGCGCCACGATGCCGCGGCCGAGGCCGATGCCCATCTCGGCACAAGACAAGAAAGGGAACGCAGCATTCGACAGATCCCGTTCGACGAGCGGCTGAACGATGTCGCGGGCGAGCGGACCCGATAGTGCGAATCCCGACCACGTGTCGCTGAGGTTGCGAAAGGTCACGCCATGCGGCGGTAGCAGGTCATCGAACCAGCGACCGTGCCACTGCTGCAGATAGTACGAGCCGATCAACCAGAACCGATCCTCGGCCAGACGGCTGACGGTCAGATCGCCCATCAGCTTGCCGCCGAAGCCGAGCATCGGTGCGAGGCGCACGCGCCCGACCGCGGGCAGACGAGACCCCAGCAGTCGATCGAGCCACGCGGCTGCGCCGGGGCCACTGACTTCGTAGCGTGCGTACACGGCGGCATCAAACATGCCCGCCGCTTCACGGGTGGCGTGAACTTCCTCGGCGACGAATGCATGCGCGTTCGAGCGACGGACAGTCAGGTTCTCGACGAAGTCGGCTCGTCCACGGGCAAAGAACTGTGGCGTCTCCATACCCCAGTTGCAGCCGAAGCGGGCGCCGTCTGTAGCGAGCAGGTCGTGGACGGGAGACGTCTTGAGTGGTCGGCCGGCGGGTAGCTCCTCGTTGGGATAAGAGATCACGAAGCGCCGCGCGTAAAACTGACGCGTAGTGTCGCGCAGGTAGCGCTCCTCGGATGCAAACGACCCATAGCGCGCGACGTCCATACCGAAGATGTCGTAGCCCGGATCACCCTCGATCATCCAGCGAGCCAGCGTCAAACCGATCGCACCGCCCTGCGAGAAACCGCCCATGCAACCGCAAGCGACCCAGTAATTGCGGAGACCCGGCACCGGGCCGACAAGTGGATTGCCATCCGGGGTAAAGGTGAACGCGCCGTTCACCCAGCGCTTGATGCCCACCTCGGCAAGCGCCGGAAAGCGCGCGAAGCCGATCTCGAGTTCCGGCAGGATGCGATCGACGTCGGGCGGCAGCAGATCCATGCCGTAATCCCAGGGCGCGCCTTCACTGCGCCAGTGCTGGGGCTTACGCTCGTAAACACCCAGCAGTGCGCCTTTGCCGAGCGGTTGCAGATACGTGAAACCCTCGAGGTCGGTGACCGAGACGAATTCGCGGCCGAGCGTGGCTAACATCGGCACATCGTCGGTGACGAGGTAGTGGTGCGACATCGGCGTCACCGGCAGGTTGACTCCGATCATGCGACCCACGCGCCGCGCCCAGAGTCCGGCGGCGTTGACGACGTGTTCGGCAACGATGCACCCCTGTTCGGTCTCGAGTTCCCACTGGCCATCCGCCCGTTGCTGCAGACCGAGCACACGATTCCGCAGGATGATGTCGGCACCCCGTTTGCGTGCCGCGATGGCAAAGGCATGCGTGGCGCCGTGAGCATCCACGTAGCCCTCGTGTGCGTCGAACAAGCCGCCTTGGAGACCGCGCGGATCGACGAGTGGACACATCTCCGTTATCTGCTCGGGAGAGACCAGGGTCGTCTCCATGTCCATCGTCTCGTACATCGCACGCTCGGCTTTGAGCATCTGCCAGCGTTCTTCGGAGGCGGCGAGGCTTATGCCGCCGGTCATGTGCAGCCCTACACTCTGGCCGCTCTCACGCTCGATGTCTTCGTAGAGACTGATCGTGTAGCCCTGCAATGCGGCGATGTTCGGATCGTCATTGAGGGCGTGGAAACCTGCTGCGGCGTGCCATGTGGATCCGGCGGTGAGTTCGCTGCGCTCGATGAGTGCTACATCGCTCCAACCGTGGCGCGTGAGGTGATACAGCACGCTAGCGCCGACGATACCGCCGCCAATCACCACAACCCGATAATGGGATTTCATTTACGACGCCTCAGTGGCGACGGCTACGCCAATAAAAAACGGCTGAAGCGATGATAAGGACCGTCGTCAGCCACGGCGGATCGAGTCCGAGACCGAGCCAGAGCAATCCGCCAAGTCCCAGCATCGAGGCGATCGAGGTCTTGCTGCGCCGGCGTTCGCTGGCGCGGATCTCCTCGCGCAGCCGCTCGATGTCTTCGGGCTGGGCACCGATGTGCAGGGTGCCGTCCTGCAAGCGCTGCACGGCCACCTTCATCAAGGGTGGCAGCGCCTGTGCGACCTCGACGAGCGCGGGCAGGTGATCGCGGAACTGGCGCAGTTGGGCGCGTGGGCTCAGCCGATCGCGCATCCACTCGCGCAGGATCGGTGCCGCCGTCTGCCAAATGTCGAGCTCCGGATGCAGGTCGCGCCCGAGACCCTCGATATTGAGCAGCGTCTTTTGCAGCAATATCAGCTGCGGCTGGATGCGCATGTCGAAGCGCCGCGAGATATCGAACAGGCGCAGCAGGATCGTGCCGAAAGAAATATCCTTCAGCGGCTTATTGAAGATCGGCTCAAGCACCGTGCGGATCGCCGACTCCATCTCATCGACGCGCGTGTCAGGCGGCACCCAGCCGGATTCGACGTGCAGCTCGGCCACACGCCGGTAATTGCGGTCGAACACGGCGAGGAAGTTCTCGGCGAGGTAATGCTGGTCGCGCAGATCGAGCGTACCGACGATGCCGAAGTCGACGGCCGCGTATCGCGGACGTGCCGGATTGTCGATCAGTACGAAGATGTTGCCGGGATGCATGTCGGCATGGAAAAAGTTATGACGAAAGACCTGCGTGAAGAAAATCTTCACGCCGCTCTCCGCCAATAGCGGAATGTTGGCGCCCACCGCCCGCAAGGTGTCCATGTCGCTGATGGTTACGCCGCGAATACGCTCCATCACCATCACGTCGACCCGGCAGTGGTCCCAGTACACCTCGGGCACGTGCAGCAGATCGGATCCCGCGAAGTTGCGTCGCAACTGCGAGGCATTGGCGGCTTCGCGCATCAGATCGAGTTCATCGAGGATGGTTTTCTCGTACTCGTCGACGATTTCGTCGATGCGCAGCCGCCGTGCTTCGGCAGAGTTGTTGCGGGCGAGGCGCGCCAGTTCGTGCATGACGGTCAGATCGCGCTGGATGATCTCGCGCATGCCGGGGCGCAGCACCTTGACGATGACTTCCTCACCCGAGTGCAGGGTGGCGACGTGCACCTGGGCGATGGAGGCCGCGGCGAGTGGTGCGGTCGAGAACTTTGCAAAAACGCTATCCAGCGGTTTGCCGTAGGCGGTTTCAATGATGTGCTTCGCCACCGCGCCGTCGAAGGGCGGTACCCGATCCTGCAGTTTGGCGAGTTCGGCGGCGATATCGGGGGGCAGCAAGTCGCGTCGAGTCGAGAGCGCCTGACCAAACTTGATGAAGATCGGCCCGAGTTCCTCAAGGGCGAGTCGCAGTCGCTCGGCTCGTGAGTTTCCTTTGCGGCGTTCGAACCAAGTCCACGGCGAGAGCAGGAAGACAAATCGCAGCGGTCGGTACAGATGCGTTTCGCGGACGAACTCGTCGAGTCCGTGACGTACGAGTACGCGCTGGATCTGCACCAGTCGGGCGAGCACGCGGAGCTTCATGGCTGCACCTTGTCGTCGGAAGGCACAGCGGCTTGCCGGCGAGCGAGCAGCGCATCGAGGCGCGCTGCCGCTCGATCGACGTCTTCGCGCAGCCGATCGACGTCGGCAAAGAACACCTCCGCTTCCCCGCGCGGCACTAGATCGCCGCTCTCGTGGGCGAAGTACTCGGCGGTGTTGCGCACCGCCGTGCGCGAACCGCGTCGCCCGAGATCGAGCATCGAGCGGGCCATGCGACCGAGGCTGTGAGCCGGGGCATCGCCGATCAGGCGCGCGAGTTCTTCTTCGAGATCTGGCCGCAGCAGCAGCGCGAGTTCCCGATAGCGTTGCAGCACCTCGGCATCGCCGCGGATCTGCACGGCGCCGCTTTGCAGCTGACGCTCGGGCTGCGGGCCGGCGAGGGCGACGAGACTCAGCGGGCTGCCTTCGAGCGTTGCGTGGCTGTCGCCCTCGGGATTGCGCTGCAGACGCAGCGTGGAGCCGAGCGATTCGATGCCGAGGCGCAGATCGAGTCCGCTGACGATCACGAACAGGCGCTGTCCGCGCAAGGCGGCGCACAGGTTCCGCGCCGCGGGCGAGTCGCCGAGGTTGCGATTCAGCATGTTTTCAACGAGTTCGGTCAGCACGGGCGATGCGTCAATACTTATAGCCGCGATGTAGCGCCACGATGCCGCCGCTCAGATTGTGGTAACGACAATCCTCGAGTCCGGCATTGCGCAGCATGCCGAGCAATGTTTCTTGATCCGGATGCTTGCGGATCGATTCGGCGAGATAGCGGTAACTGTCCTCGTCGTTGGCAATCAGGCGGCCGAGGGCCGGCAGTACCCGGAACGAATAGGCATCGTAGAGGGGAGCGAGACCGGGCGCTGTCGGATGCGAGAACTCAAGCACGAGCAACTGGCCGCCCGGCTTCAGCACGCGCTGCATCGAGGCGAGCGCTGCTGGTTTATCCGTGACGTTGCGCAGACCGAAGCCGATGGTCACGCAGTCGAAGCTCGAATCGGCGAAAGGCAGACATTCGGCATTCGCCTGTACGTAGCCGATGCCCTGCAGGAGCCCTGCATCGATCATGCGGTCGCGACCGTGGCTGAGCATGGCGCCGTTGATGTCTGAGAGCACCACGAGACCTTGTGGTCCGACTTGCGCTGCGAGGCCTCGCGACAGATCGCCGGTGCCTCCGGCGACGTCGAGGGCTCGCTGACCGGGGCGCAGGTGGGTTTGCGACAGCGTGAACTGCTTCCACAGGCGGTGCATGCCCGCAGACATCAAATCGTTCATCAAATCGTACTTGGGGGCGACCGAGTCGAATACGCCGCGTACCCGCCGGGCCTTGTCGGACCAGGCGACTTCTTCGAAACCGAAGTGGGTGGTTTTGGATGCGGGGTCGGCGGACATGATCGGTGCTCCGGAGGGCCCGCCATTGTAGCCTCCAGCACGCATTCGTGGCCGACTGCTGGATTTTGTTCTGCGGAAGGCGTACAACCCTTATTCAGTTATCGCCGGGCCGCACGCGGCTCGGACGAAACGGGGGGTATAAGAACTATTAGAAGGGACTGATGGCCGGGCGGGCTGCCCGGCCTTTTTTTTGCCTAGCCTTTTGCTGTCGCGGCCGTCACCCGCTCGAGATACTGCCTCCAGAGCACATCCTGGTCCCTGCCGAGTTCGCGCAGGTACTTCCAACTGTAGAGCCCGCTGTCGTGGCCGTCATCGAAGATGAGACGTACGGCGTACTGCCCGACCGGTTCGACGGCCGAGACCATCACCGCTTGTTTGCCGAGCACCAGCGTTTCCTGGCCTGGGCCGTGACCTTTGACCTCGGCCGAAGGCGAATTGACGCGTAGGAACTCGAAGGGCAGCGCATAGCGCTCGCCGCCCGTGAAGGCGATCTCGAGCACGCGGGACTGGCGACGCAGGCGGATTTCGATGGGTGCTTCGTTCATGGTGCGAATCCTACGACGCGTAGAGGTCTTGTCCACGGTGACTTTTGCCTCCGCCTCTCCGATACTCGGGCCACAAGAGTGATGGTTCGACCGATTCGGGGGTTGTATGACGTCGACGGACACCTCTCATCCCGACTATTTTCACAAGGTCGTGGATTGCCAGTGGGCCTGCCCGGCCCACACCGATGTACCGGAATACATCCGCCTCATCGCCCAAGGCCAGTTCACCGAAGCCTACCTCGTTAACCGCCACTCCAATGTCTTCCCGGGAATTCTCGGTCGAGTCTGCGATCGACCCTGCGAGCCGGCTTGCCGACGCGGGCGGGTGGAAGAGAAGCCGGTGGCGATCTGCCGGCTCAAGCGCGTGGCTGCCGACCACAAGGATGAATATCGCGATCGCCTACCGCCGGTCCCGACGCAGAAAAACGGCAAGAAAATCGCCTGCATCGGTGCGGGCTGCGCGTCACTGACGGTTGCCAACGATCTGATGCCGCTCGGCTACGAGGTCACCATCTTCGAACAGTTCGCCACGGCAGGCGGGCTGATGCGAACCAACATTCCCTCGTTCCGGCTGCCGGCCGCGGTGCTCGACGAGGAGATCGGCACCATCGTCGACATGGGCGTCGATCTGCGACTCGGCCAGCGCATCGATTCATTGCGTGCATTGCTCGAGGAAGGCGGCTTCGATGCCGTGTTCGTCGGCTCGGGGGCGCCGAAGGGCAAGGAGCTCAACATTCCGGGGCGCAGCGAAGCCGCCGCCAACGTGCATATCGGCATCGCCTGGCTCGAATCCATCGCTTTCGAGCACGTGCAAAGCGTCGGCAAGAACGTGCTGATCATCGGCGTCGGCAACACGGCGATGGACTGCTGCCGCAGCGCGCTGCGTCTCGGTGCGCAGAGCGTGAAGGTCATGGCGCGCAAGCCGCGGCAGTTCTTCAAGGCCTCCGAGTGGGAGCTCGAGGACGCCGAGGCCGAGAGCGTCGAGATCGTCATCAACCGCTCGCCGAAGAGCTTCGTGCTCGAGGGCGGGCGGCTGAAGGGCATGATGTTCGAGGTGCTGGAATACGATCTCGATGCGCGCGGGCGCATCGTCGCCGAGCGTATGACCGGCGAGGAGTTCTACCCGGCTGACGATGTGATCCTCGCGATCGGTCAGGAAAACGCCTTTCCCTGGATCGAGCGGGATCTTGGCATCGAGTTCGACAAGTGGGACGTACCCAAGGTCGACCCGGCCACCTTCGAGAGCACCCGACCCGGTGTGTTCTTTGGCGGTGATGCGGCGTTTGGTCCGAAGAACATCATCTGGTCCGTCGAGCATGGTCATCAGGCGGCGATCTCCATCCACCTGCGTTGCTTGGATAAGCCAGTGACCGAGCGCCCGCCGCGAGGCATGAACCTGCAGAGTCGCAAGATGGGCATGCACGAGTGGTCGTATGCGAACGACTACAGCATGACCGAGCGCAAGCTCGTGCCCCACGTGTCGCTCAAGGAGCGATTCAAAAAAATCAACATCGAGGTCGAACTCGGCTTCACGGCCGAGCAGGCTGCCGAGGAAGTGCAGCGCTGTCTGAACTGCGACGTGCAGACGGTGTTCGAGGCAAAGTTGTGCATCGAGTGCGATGCCTGCATCGACATCTGTCCGGTCGATTGTTTGACGATGACGCCTGCAGGCCCTGAGGAGGAACTGCGGACCCGGCTTAAGGCGCCGGCGAACAACGTGACTCAGGCGTTGTACGTATCTGCGCCGCTCAAGTTCACCGAGCGGGTGATGGTCAAGGACGAGGATGTCTGTGTGCACTGCGGCCTGTGTGCCGAGCGATGCCCCACCGCGGCGTGGGACATGCAGAAGTCCTGGGTCAAGTGGCCGCACGCGGCCGACCAGACCGTTTGAAGCAGGAGGGTCGCATGGGCACCGACGACAGAATCAATGATTTCGCCATCAAGATCGCCACGGTCAACGGCACCGGTTCCGCGAGCGCCAACACCCTACTGATGAAGTCAATCTTCCGCAGCGGCATCCCGGTGATGGGCAAGAACTACTTCCCGTCAAACATTCAGGGTTTGCCGACGTGGTACGAGATCCGCGTCTCCAAAGACGGTTACGTGGCACGCTCGGGCAAGGTCGACATCATGGTGTGCATGAACGCCGAGACCTACGCCCGCGACGTGCGTGAGGTGGCGGCAGGCGGTTATCTGATCTACGACTCGACCTGGCCGCGCCCCGCACTGCTCAAACGCGATGACGTGACGGTCATCGGGGTGCCGCTTGCGCGGATGTGCAACGAGCACTTCAAAGGCGTGCGCACGCGGATCTTGATGAAGAACATCTGCTACGCCGGGGTACTGGCGGCGCTGCTCGATCTTGATCTCGAGCGTATCCGCGAGTTGCTTGCCGAGACCTACGCCAAGAAGCCCGCGCTGGTGGATTCCAACATGCAGGCCATCCAGCTCGGCTACGACTACGCCCGCGAGCATTTCAGCTGCCCCTTGCCGCTGCGCGTGGCGCGTATGGACAAAACGGGCGGCCACATCATGATCGACGGCAACACGGCGGCTGCACTCGGTTGCGTCTATGCCGGTGCGACGGTCGCAGCCTGGTACCCGATCACGCCCTCGACCTCGCTGATGGACGCCTTCAAGTCCTTTGCCGACAAGCTGCGCATCGATCCGCAGACCGGCAAGGCGAACTTCGCTTTCATCCAGGCCGAAGACGAACTCGCCGC
The DNA here is from genome assembly GCA_903885195.1 of uncultured Pseudomonadota bacterium. Classification (GTDB taxonomy): domain Bacteria; phylum Pseudomonadota; class Gammaproteobacteria; order Steroidobacterales; family Steroidobacteraceae; genus UBA964. The sequence goes on from CAISHQ010000032.1 coordinate 38,175, forward strand.
CATCGGCATGGTGCTCGGTGCCAACTGGAACGGCGCTCGATCCTTCACCGCCACGTCGGGTCCCGGCGTGTCGCTGATGGGTGAGTTTCTGGGTCTCGGTTATTACGCTGAGCTCCCCGCAGTGCTGTTCGACGTGCAGCGCGTGGGTCCATCCACGGGCATGCCAACGCGTACGCAGCAATGCGATCTGTTGGCCGCCGCCTACGCATCGCACGGTGACACCAAGCACGTTTGTCTGTACCCGGCGAATCCGGAGGAGTGCTTCTACATGGCCGTGCAGGCCTTCGATCTGGCCGAACGGCTGCAGACGCCGGTGCTCGTGCTCCTCGATCTCGACATCGGCATGAACGACTGGATGTGCCGCGATCTCAAGTGGGACGACAGCTATCAGCCCGATCGCGGCAAGGTGCTCGGCAAGGAGGATCTGGAGAAGATCGACAAGTTTTACCGCTACCTCGACAAGGATGAGGACGGCATCACCTATCGCACCTTCCCGGGTGTGCACCCGAAGGGTGCGTATTTCACGCGCGGTTCAGGGCACACACAGCTTGGCACCTATACCGAGGATTCCGCCGAGTACCAGCTTGTGCTCGATCGCTTGCTGCGCAAATTCGCCACGGCCAAGCGCCATATGCCAAAGCCCGTCATCGAGGGCACGGGCACAGCGAAGGCGGCGATCGTGTCGATCGGCAGCTGCGACGGCGCGGTCCATGAGGCGCTCGACGTACTCAAGGGGCGCGGCGTGCAACTTGACTACATGCGCATCCGTGCCTTTCCGTTTGGCGAGGAGGTGGAGAAGTTCCTCGCTGACCATGAGGTGCTTTATGTCGTCGAGCAGAATCGCGATGCGCAGCTGCGCTCGCTGCTGACGCTCGAGTCGCGAGTCGGCAAGTCGAAGCTGCGCTCGCTGCTGCACTACAGCGGACTGCCGGTGTCCTCCAAGTTCATCGTCGATGGCGTGCTCGCCGATCTCGGCGAGGGTCGACGGGCCGTTGCAGGAGTCGTGTCATGACCTTCATTCCCAAGCCGAAGATTTCGCACCCCTCACTGCCGCGCAACGAACTCGGGCTCACGCGCCGCGAATACGAGGGCGCGTTGTCCACGCTGTGCGCCGGCTGCGGCCACGACTCGATCACCGCGGGCATCATCGAGGCCTGCTGGGGCATTTCGATCCGCCCTGAGAACCTCGTCAAACTCTCTGGCATCGGCTGCTCTTCGAAGACCACGGCGTATTTTGTCAGCGGCGGACACGGCTTCAATTCGGTGCATGGCCGCATGCCCTCCATCGCCATGGGTGCCAATGCTGCCAATCGCGAGCTCTACTACATCGGCATTTCGGGTGATGGTGATTCGCTATCGATCGGACTCGGGCAGTTCTGTCATGCCATCCGGCGCAACGTGAACATGCTCTACATCATCGAGAACAACGGTGTGTATGGCCTCACCAAGGGACAGTTCTCGGCCTCGGCCGATATCGGCACCAAGGCCAAGAAAGGCGAAGTGAACCAGCAACCGCCCATCGATCCGGTGTTGCTCGCCATGAACCTCGGCGCCGGTTTCGTCGCACGCAGTTTTTCGGGCGACAAGGCGCAGCTGGTGCCCCTGATCCAGGCGGGTCTGAAGTATCCGGGTTTTGCGCTGATCGATGTGCTCTCGCCCTGCGTGACCTTCAACGATCACGAGGGCTCGACCAAGAGTTACGCCTTCACGCGCGAGAACTACGAACCTGTGGTCGAGGCGGATTTCGTACCCAAGCAGCGCGAGATCACCACGGAGTATCCAGAGGGCGAAGCGACGAGCGTTTTGCTGCACGACGGCAGCCGGGTGGTGCTGCGCAAGTTGGCCGCCGACTACGACCCGACCGATGCGCATGCCTCCTACGACTATGTGCAGCAGCACATCGCGCAGGGCGAATACCTGACCGGGTTGCTGCACTGCCGGCCGACCACCGCCACGGAGTTCCACGCCCTGAACCGCACGCCCGACCAGCCGCTCAATCAGCTGCCGTTCTCGGCCCTCAATCCGGGCGCCCGCCAGCTCGAGAAGCTGATGGCGCGCTACCGCTGACTGTCCTACACTTGCGCCCGGCCGTCAGCGTGACGGGCAAACAGTGGAGTGGATGAGATGGGCAAGGGAGATTCCAGAAGCCGTCGCGGCAAGATCTATCAGGGCTCGTTCGGCAAGACGCGTCCGAAGGACCCGGCTCGCGCCAAGAAGCGCGCAGCAAAGAAGGCGGGTACCGCCAAGAAGTAAGTCGCGTTTGCCGCGGCGCGCAGTAGTCGCGCTGTGGGCAGCGTGCAGCGAAAGAGGCCTGCAGAAGCGATTCTGCAGGCCTTTTCATTGGGGCTACGGGTTATGGGGCGAGGTCGCGCTGCGGCGTGCCACCGTGGCGAGTACTGCCGCACCCGCCAGCAGCGATACGGCGGCGAGTGCAAACGGCGCCCCCGGGAAATCCAGGGGCCCAGAGGTCGCGAGACTGAACACGTGGGTCATGCTGAAGGGCGTGACGATCGCCGTGAAGCCGACGATGCCGCTGATCGCACCCTGCAGCTCGCCCTGAGCGTTGGCCGGTACACGCTGCGAGAGCAGCGCACGCATGGAAGGCATGGCAAGACCGATCAGGCACGCGAGGGGTACGCTGGCAAACAGCATCGTCGGTGTGTCGGCGAGCGCGTAGCCGCAGAAGCCGATCGAACCCAGTACGAGCCCGAGCAGTGCGGAGCGGTATTCGCCAAGTTTGCGTGTGAAAAGGCCGACAAGACCGCCCTGCACGACGGCTGTGCCGAGTCCGAGCACGGCGAGCGAGATGCCGACGCCACGCTCGTCCCAGTCGAACTTCGCCATGGTCATCCACGCCCAGGTGGAGGGCAGAGTGTCGTGGCCGATCTGATACATGAAGATCACGAACAGCAGGATCAGCGCACCCGGAACGCGACCCACCGAGCGCAGCGCACCGATCACGGTGGCGCGTCGCGCCGAGAACTCGCGACGATCCCCTTGCGGCAGCGTCTCGCGCAGCACGGCCAGCGCAATGAGGAAATTGAGGGCCGTGAAGCCGGCTGCAGCGAAGAAGGGCACGCGCGAGCCGAAGTCCCCGAGTAGTCCGCCGACCGCGGGGCCAACGATGAACCCCATGCCCCAGGCTGCGCCGTTCAAGCCGAAATATTTGGCGCGTTGCTCGGGCGGGATCACATCCGCCACCACGGCATTCGCGGTCGCGAAAGTGGCACCAGCGATGCCCGCGATGATCCGTCCGATGAAGAGCCAGGCGAGCGTTGGCGCAAAGCCCATCAGCACATAATCCACCGCGAGTGCGGCCAGCGAGGCGAGCAGGATCGGCTTACGTCCGTAGCGATCGCTGAGATTGCCGAGGATCGGCGAGAACACGAACTGCATCGAAGCGTAGGCGAGGGTCAGCCAGCCGGCGATCGGCGCTGCCTCAGCGAGACCGAGACCCGCCAGTTCCATCACGAGCTGCGGCGCCACGGGGATGATGATGCCGATGCCGAGTGAGTCGATGAACAGCGCCATCGCCACGACAGGCAGCATGCGACGACGTGGATCAGAAGCGGTCATGCTCTCTCCCCGTTGCAGATGTCAGGTCAACGCGGCGCCGCGTGCGGTGCGATAGCGCTGAACGATTTCGAGCGCGGTGCGGGTGGGCGCCGGCAGATCGACATCGGTGGTACCGAGCGGCGTGGTGCGCCCGCCCCAGCGAACGAGGTGGGCGCAGAACGTCAGACCGCCGCCGAAGCCCGGCATCAGCAGCAATCCGCCCGGTTTGACGCGCCCTTCTTCGAGCGCCTCGCAAAGCGCGGTGGGCACCGTGGCGGCCGACATGTTGCCGTAGCGTTGAACGTTCACGTGCACGCGATCCATGGGCACACCGGCGCGTTTGGCGACCGACTCGATGATGCGCAGGTTCGCCTGGTGCGGGATGACGAGATCGACGTCGTCGGCGCTTTTGCCTGCACGGCGTAGGACGTCTTCGCAGGCGAGACCCATGCCGTTGACCGCTTTTTTGAAGATCTCCTGACCTTCGAACTGCCACTCGGTCCGACCGAGCAGCCGGCCCTGATGCACGTAGGCGCTGCCGATGCCGTGGATGCGCAGGATTTCACGCGACTCGCCGTAGCAGCCGAGTTTTTCGAGCAGCAGACCTTCATCCGCCTCGGTCGCCTGCAGCACGACCGCGGCTGCGCCGTCGCCGAACAGCACGGCCACGTTGCGATCGTTCCAGTCGAGGTAAGGAGAAATGAGCTCTCCACCGACCACGAGCGCCGTGCGCACCACGCCGCTGCGAATCAGCGCCGTGGCCGTCGAGAGTCCGTACAGGAAGCTCGTACAGGCGGTATTGACGTCCATGGCGGCGCAGCCGTCGGCGCCGATGCGCTGCTGCAGTCCCGAGGCCATGTTCGGGCACTGATCGTCATGGGTGGTGGTGCCGAATACGATGAGCTCGATGTCCTTGCCCTCGAGCCCGGCGCAGGCGAGGGCGCGCATCGCGGCCACATGGGCCATATCGCCGAGCGAGGCATGCGCCACCCGCCGCTCGCGGATACCGGTGCGACTCGTGATCCACTCGTCCGAGGTTTCGAGGAACGTGGCGATGTCGGCGTTCGACAGCGTGCACGGTGGCAGGCACTTCCCCCAGCCCGTGATTCCGGCATTTGGCATGCGACCCCCTTTGCTGTGCCGAGGATACCCGCGCCGTGGCAGCGGTTCCATTGGTTGGCCGCGGCAGCGGGTAACGGTCACACCGCGGTCGCCAAGCCGCTAAGGTCGATGCACTCGGTGCAACGTTGCAGTGTTCGGGGGGGACAACGCCAATGTGGATGCCGCCGCTTGAGGATGCCTGGCAGGGCAAGGTGCAGTTCTATGAACTCATCTTCGGTACCTGGACGGTTTACGTGTTTCTGGTGTGGCTCTGGCAGCGTGTGCTCAAGGAGCCCCTCGATGAGTGGCGCTACGTGCTGCTGACGTTCTTCGGTGCTGGTGCATTCTGGGTCAACCACTACTGGTTGAACGCGCCGAAGCCCACCTGGCTCGTGCTCATCAATCTTTACACCGTGTTCTATCTCACGGCGTGGTGGATCGTCGGTGTCCGCGGCCGCAATCGCTCAGGGGCTTGGAAACTCGGCGCAATGGCGGGTGCCGTGGCATACACCGTCGTGTTCATCCTCTTCGAGAATCTCGCACGCTACGGCGTCGAGCAGTGGGGGATGCACGAGTTCTGCTGGATGAGCCTGTCGTTCTTCGGCTTCTGGTGGTTGATCCTCTGGCGCAGCAAGTCGACCGTACGGCCGAAGCCCGCCAAAGAGGATCCCTATCCCAAGCCGCGCTGGCGCGGAGCAGGCGGGGACTTGTAGCGCCTCGGTCGCGAGTCGATCAGATCGCGCCGAGCACCTCGAGCGAGACGCGTTCGGCTGATTCGAAAGCGCCCTCCATACCGCGGCTGCCGATCGAGGTGTGTTCGCCGCAGAAGAATAGCCGCTGATGCGGCTGTGCGATGGCCGCACGCAACTCTCGAACCTGACCCGGGTGGAAGATCGCCCAGTCGCCTGCCGAGAACGGATCGGTCGTCCAGGAGTGCACGGCGCCGACGCTGAGCAGACCCTTCGAGGCGGGCCGCAGTCGCTCGAACTCGGCGATGATCATGCGCTTGGCGTCCTCGACGTTGAAGCGATCAATGTAGAGGCCGTTGAGACCGCGACACCACACGGTGAGGCTCGTCACTTCGGTGTCGGTCTTGCCAAACTTTTGCGCAAGCACCAAGCCGAGTGGACCGTCCGTCCACATCGAAGGTGACAGGCCATCGGTCTCCCAGAACGGCTTCTTCGATAGCACGTGGAATTGCGTGATCGGGATATAGCCGAGCGTCTGGATGGCCTTGTTCTGCACGGGCGGCGGCAGCGGATCGATCGCCACGTTGCGCAGCGTCGAGAAGGGCATCGAGCAGATGACGGCCTTGGCGCGATGCACCGAGCCGTCGCTGCAGGTGACCTTGGCCCCTGTGGCCGAGGTCTCGATCGCGACGACGCGCTTGCCCTGCAGCACATCGCCCTTGAGGCGCTGCGCCATCGCCATCGGCAGGCGCTGGTTGCCACCCTTGAACACGCCGATCAGCACGCTGCCGCCGGTCATGCCGGGCGGTGAGGCGGGGGCGGCGGACGCAGCGGGCGCAGCCGGTGCCGCGCCTGGTGTTGGCGCGTTCACCGCGCCCGTACGCGAGAACGCCATGATCGCGCCGCGATTCACGTTCTGCCAGTGATCGGAGAAGGCCTGCTGCAGCAGCGACACATCGTAGGCCGTGGTGCCGTAGGCGATGTTGGTGTCATAGCCGAGGCGGATCATCGCGTCGGTGGCGCCCTTGGACGAGAGGAACTCGTGGATCGAGATGTCGTACTGCGCGTGCGCCTCGTCGTACCAATTTTGCAGGTCGCGGAACGGCATGTGCTGCTTGAACATGGCGTCGGCCCAGGCCCAGGGCGGCAGTTTCTTCATGTCGGCCGTGAACGGATTACGCCGATGGGTCGGCCAATCCTTGAGGGCGATGTGTTCGCCGCCGAGAAACAGCTCCTGACCGGCACGGTTGGCCATCAGTCGCGGCATGACGTTGACGACTTCGATGCCGTATTTCTGCGCCGCCGCCAGACAGCGACCGTACGCATTGGCGATGCTGTTGCCGCCCACCTCGGGATGTCCCGGCAGGTCGAAGAGGGTGTAGACACGTCCGCCGACGCGCTTGCGTCCCTCAAGGACGCGAACTTTGAGCCCGCTTTCTTCGAGCGTGACCGCCGCTTCGAGTCCCGAGAGACCGGCACCGATGACGATGACATCCGGATCGCCACTGCTGGCAGTCCACGCCGTGTTGGACAGACTCGCGACTGCCGCGGTGGCAGCCGTGGAGGCGACGAATTGGCGTCGGTTCAATGACATGTGCGTGATCCCCCGTATGTTTTCATGAGGTGCTGCGGCGGCCTACCGGTCAGGGCAGCCGGCACCGCAGCACCGTGCGATCCGTAATCGATCCGATGAGCAGGGTGCCATTGGAGACGGCCCCGACGCTACCTGCCGAGATCTCGCGACCATCCTGCGCATACACCGTTTGCAGCGGACGCTTGTCTGTCTCCACGTAACGAACGATCTGTGTCGGTGAGGCATGTCCCGCATCACCGAAGTTGCGTACCAGATCGAGCAACCGGGCGTGCACGGCGACCCAGACCTCGCCCTCAGCATCGACGTTGACGTTATCCGGTGAGCCGGCGATCGGCACGTGCTTGTCGAAGACGAGTTCGCCGGTCCCGGCGTTGCGTCGATAAACGGCGAGGCGCTTGCCGAGCGTCTCCGCGGCATACAGCCGCAAACCGTCCGGACTGATACCAAGACCGACGGCGCTCTTCAGGCCATCGGCAACGATCCGCATGTCCTGCCCGTCAAAGTAAACGAGCTTTGACATGCCGCGGCGGAGTCCGAACTCGCTGACTCGTTGCAGCGCATTGGTTGCGCCCTTGTCGTTGGCGACGTAGAACTGCTCTGGGCCCACTGCAACGATGGCATTCGGCGAGAGCAGCAGTGGATGGCGGATGCTCGCCACCGGCTGGAACGGCCCGCCGCCGACTTGTTCGAAGATTTCGATGCTGTGGCCACCGCCGGCGGGGTGCGAGATGACGAACAGCCGCTGCATGCCATCGCCCATGCGGTAGAGCGACATACCATGCGGACGAAAATCACTCGGTCGTGCGGCGAGTGCCGAAACCGGAGTGGCACTGCCGTCGTTCAGATCGAGTTGCAGGATATCGCCTTGCACGTTATTGCCCTCGACGAGTCCGCGCCGGTCGAGCGCCGAGAGGTAGGCAACGCCGCGACTGCGATCGATCTGGATATCTTCGGCACTGGCGGTGAGGGCGATGCGCGAGCAGGGGCCGGGCGTTGCCGTGGGGAGCGCGGTGAACTGCCCGCCGAAGCGCATGAACTCGAGCGTGAACGGCAGCAACACCAGAATCAGCGACGCCAAAACCCAGCCGATACGCTTGACCCAGATCACCGTACGCACACTCCTGCCCTGTACACGTCGCGCCGCGCGCGACAACCCCCGCCGCTCATTCTAGCGCGCTTGTCCGATGGCGCACGTATCCGTTGACGGCGACCTTTGGCGCTGTCTACGACGGCGTGTTCAGTCGATCGCGGCGGCGGCGCGCAGGCCCTCGATCATGGCGGTTCGCCGCAGGTACTCACGTGCCTGCTGCGGATCGGCTGCGGTTGCGCGCATCGCGGCCTGCCGCGCTAGGCGCTGGGTCTCGTCCGTTTCCTCGAGCGTCTGCTTGTTGGCGATGGTTTGCGCTTGCAGGTAGCGCTCGGCCACCGCGCGTCGTTGCCGATCGTATTGATCGAGCAGATCGCTGCCTGCTTCACCGCGCCACACTCGACCGAGTCGGTGCGCCAGGTTGTGTGCATCGTGCACACCGAAGTTCAGGCCCATGCCGCCGAGCGGGTTATTGACGTGCGCGGCATCGCCCGCCAGCAGCACCCGACCCTTGCGGTAGGTCTGCGCGACGCGTTGATGCACGGCGTAAAGATTGGTGTGCACGATGCGACCCTGCACGCTCTCGGGCGCGAAGGCGGCGAGGCGCTGTGCCGCGCGGGCGAAATCGAGCAGGTCCTGCTCGCTTTCTTCGGGACGAGTCGGGAACACGCACCGCCAGATGCCGCGCTCGTCCTCGCCCGGCACCTTGAAGGTTGCAGCCCACTCGATCGGATCCATCGTGTAGGAACTGTAGGCGTAGCCGAGCGTCGCGAAATCGAAGGTGGTGGTGATCACGAGGAAGCGCTCTGGCCAGGTGAAGCCCTCGAAGCCGATATCCTGCGATTTGCGCACCAGACTGCGTCCGCCATCCGCACCGATCAGCCACTTGCCCTGGAAGCGCTCGCTGCCGCCGTTTGGATGGCGTACCTCGATCTGCACTTGTTCGTCGTTTTGCGTCACGCCGACGAGCTCGGCGCCATGCAGCACGCGTGCGAGCGGATGTTCGACGACCCGTCGTTCCAGCATGGCGACGAGCTTGTGTTGCTCGCACTGCAAGCGATACGGGTAACGCGTGTCTGCGGCGAGTACGCCAAGATCGAACTGCGCGATGAGTCCGTTCTGCCGATCGCGATATTGCCAGTGTGGCGTGACGATGCCGCGGGCGTGCAATTCGGCCGTGACGCCCGACGGCTCAAACATCTCGAGTGTCGGTGGATGGTATGTGGCGGCACGCGGGTCGGCGTGCGGCGTGACGCTGCGCTCGAGCACGGTCACCGGCACACCCTCAGCGAGCAGGAACACTGCGGCGGACATGCCGGCCGGGCCACCACCGGCGATGAGTACGCGCTGCGCGTCGTCCGTCACGTTCTGCCCATCACGATCTAGAATCGCTCCAGCACCGAGCCGCAGCCTTGCACCTGATCTTCAATACCGGAGCGGCGTAGCGCATCCCAGTAGGTGATGGCATTGATGGCGAGCACCGGTTTGCCGAGCCAGCGCTCGGCCTCGGCGCAGATTTCGACGGCGGCGAGATTGGTGCCGACTTGGACGAGCGCATCAACGTCATCGCCGTCGAGCGCACGCAATGCGTCGATCACCTGTCGCTCGCTGGTGTGTGCGATCTGGATGGGCGAGGGACACTTGAGCCCGATGAGCCGAGGCAGTGCGAAACCCGCCTCCTCGAAATAACGCCGCACCTGTTCGTCACCCCGCGGTTGGTGAGGGGTGAGTACGGCAATCGAGCGGGCGCCAAGACGCCGCAGCGCCGCGACCGTGGCGGTCGAGCCCATGGAGACGCCGACCCCGGCGCGTTCAGCCAGTTCGCGCTGCAGTTCATCGGCTGCGGCCACGCCACCCCAGAACGCCTCGAGCGCGACGCCCATGATCACGTGGGTTGGCTGGCAGGTCATCACCTGATCGATTGCGCTGCGCATGCCATCGCGCATGGCCTGCACGTGCTCGAGGAAGGCTTGCTCGCTGGTCAGCGGTCGCTCCCGGATGCTGATGCGGGCGACGTGGTTCGTGACGCCCTTCGGACGCAGGCGTTCCGATTCGGGCTGACAGCTCGTGTTGGTGGAGGGGATGACGATCGCGATGCGGCCGCGATAGCCGAGTTGGTCTGTCATGGTGACTTGGTACTGCCGCCATCGATGGTGAGAGAAGTGCCCGTGAGGTGTGCCGCCATGGACGAGGCCAGGAAGGCGACGTGGGTGGCGATTTCTTCAGGCGTCGCAAGACGCCGCAGCGCGGTCTTCTCGAGAAACTTGGCCTCCGCCTCGGCCGGCGTGCAGCCCTCACGTTTAGCCGCCGCCTGCATCAGCGTATCCCAGCGGCTCGAGCGCACCGGGCCAGGGTTGACTGCGTTGATGGCAACGCCATGCGGACCCAGCTCCTCGGCAAGCCCGCGCACGATGGCGAGTAGCGCTGCGTTTGCAGCCGCACCAGGCAGCATGCGCGGTTCCGGCTGACGTGCCGAATTGCCGACCACGAGCACGATGCGGCCACCACGCTGCGCGATCATGCGCGGGGCGATTTCGCGCAGCGCGCGGATGGTGCCGAACAATTTGATATCGAGGTTACGCTGCCAGGCGGCATCGTCGATTTCCCAGAACACACCGCCCTGCGCTGCACCGGCGGCGCTGATGAAGACATCTACGCCACCGAGTGCCGTGATTGCTTCCTCGATGGCTTGCGCCGTGGCCGCTGCGGAACCGAGATCGCAGCCGATCGCGCAGAAATTCGTCGGGCGCTGCATCGCTTCGACTTGCAGCCGCGCCAGATCGCGACCGAGCAAGGCGACCTGCGCGCCCTCGGCAGCGAGGGTTCTTGCTATGGCGCGGCCCAACACGCCGCTCGCGCCGCAGAGCACCACACGTTTGCCACTGAGTTGCAGATCCATAAGTGAGTGTCGCTCCGTGTCAGCGTGCTCGTCGAGCCAGCGCGGCGCCGGCGCCGAGCGCCTGCAACTTGCCGCGTGCGAGCGCGGCGGGCAACGGTGCCATGCCGCAGTTGGTACAGGGGATGAGACGCGCGGAGTCCACGTGTCGCGTTGCTTCGAGGATGTTGTGGGCCACCTCTTCAGCGCTCTCGAGCTTGCCGGGCAGCACTTCGATGGCGCCAACGAGCAGCGTCTTGTCGGGCAGCAGGCGCAGCACCTCATGTGGCACGCGCGAGCCGGCAAATTCCAGTGACACCTGCTGCACGCTGCTCGCGTTGATCCAGGGAAAGATCTGCTCGTACTGCCGCCATTGGTCGCCGAGCGAGGCCTTCCACTGCATGTTGGCTTCGATACCGTAGCCGTAGCAGATGTGCACGACGGTCGTTGCCCGCAGGCCCTGCATCGCGCGCTCGAGCGCAGGCAAGCCCCACTCGCGGACTTCTTCGAGGAAGACGTTGAACGCAGGCTCGTCGAACTGAATGACCTCGGCGCCGGCTGCTTCGATTTCGCGCGCCTCGGCGTTGAGCAGTTCTGCAAAGCGCATGGCCATGTCAGCGCGCCGACCGTAGTAGCCGTCGGCGAGCGTGTCGCAGATCGTCATTGGCCCGGGAAGAGTAACTTTCAATTTCTGCGTGGTGTGCCGGCGCATGAAGGCCGCGTCGGGCACATGCACGGGCCCTGGCCGATGCAGCGGTCCCGTGACGGTGGGCACGTCCGCTTCGTAGCGGTTGTTGCGGATGCCCATGCGCGTCTTGCGCGTCCAGTCGATGCCGTCGAGACCCTCGAGAAAGCCGTGCACAAAGTGCATGCGGAACTGCTCGCCGTCACCGACGATGTCGATGCCGGCCGCTTCCTGCTCACGCAGCCACTCCAGGGCGGCGCGTTCTTTCGCTCGTTGCAGTTCATCACCCGAGAGGCGCCAGGCCGCCCAGAGTTTCTCCGGTTCGGCGAGCCAGTCGGGTTTCGGCAGACTGCCGACGGTCGTGGTGGGGAACATCGCGCGGCATCGTAGCAACGCACCGCGAGCCGCCGCCTGATGCGGCAGCTCACGCTCACCTAGTGGATTGGCGAGCGGGTGGATCTCGGGGCCCTAAACGGCCCCGGGCGAGACGGACCTTTCAGCCCGCCTCGCCCGGATCGTCCTTGGACGTTTGGCATCCTTGCCACCCTCCCGTCCTTGGGAGGGGTGGGCATCACGGCGAGGCGATGCCCGATTCCAAATCGGTCAGTCGACTGCTCAGTTCGGCAGCAGCACCGTGTCGACGGCCACGACCACGCCGTTGTCGGCGTTGTAGTCACCGGTGACGCGGGCGCCATCGACGCGCAGGCGGCCACGCACGAGCTCGAACTTCACTTCTTCACCGGCGACGGTCTTGGCGCTGCGAGCGCGCTTCATGTCGTCGGCTTCCAGTGCCTTGCCCGGAACCACGTGGTTGGTGAGGATCTTGACCAGCTGGTCCTTGTTCTCGGGACGCAGCAGCGCCTCGAGCTGGGCGGGCGGCAGCTTCGCGAAGGCCTCGTCGGTCGGCGCGAAGATTGTCACCGGGCCCTGGGCGGTCAGGGCGCTTTGCAGACCGGCGACTTCGATGGCCTTGGCGAGGGTCGTAAAGTTACCCTTCTCCTTGGCGACATCGAGGACGGTGGACGAACCGGAGGCGGAGGCTACCGCCGAACCTGCGACGAGCAGGGCGGCGACGAGCGCGAATTTGCTGTTGAAACGGGTCATTGCAGTACTCCTGAGTGGGCTGCCTCGTGGGCGGCCTTTAGTGCGGTTTAAGGCGTACCGCGATCCTGCGTACGCTGCCATCAACGGAATGAAGGATGACAGACAGCGATGAACCTGTCAAGATGTTGTACATGGTAAGGCTGTACAAGAGTTGAACAAGGCATGAACAAACCCGTCTCATCGCCGCGTTCCGTCGGCCAATTCACCATCAAGGCCGTCGCTCAGGCGACCGGCCTCACCGTCGAGACCCTGCGGGCCTGGGAACGGCGCTACGAGGTGGTCACCCCCTCTCGCGACGGCTCAGGCCGCCGCACCTACTCCGCCGCCGACGTCGCCCGCCTGCGCTTGCTGCGCACGGCCACCGAGCTCGGCCACACCATCAGCCGGCTTGCGCATCTGGGCGAAGACGACCTCGCAAAGTTGGTGGCGGATTCGGGCGGCCAGGCGCGCCCTGGGCCCACCCGCGGCCAGTCGTATGTAGAGCGGGCCATCGATGCGGCCGAGCACTCCGACCCGTCGGGCGTCGAAGAGGTGCTGACCTCTGCCGTCGCATTGCTGCCGCCTAACGAGGTCGTCAACACCATCCTCGTGCCGCTCTTGCGCGAAGTGGGTGAGCGCTGGCATCGAGGCGAGGTGTCGATCGCGCAGGAGCACATGGTCACTGACATCGTGCGTCGGCTCATCATCTCCGTCTCGCGCGGCTACCTGCGCAGTGACAACGGCCCATGTTTGGTGCTCGCCACCTTGTCGGGCGAGCGTCACGAACTCGGCATTCTCATGTGCAGTTGGCTGGCGGCGACGCGCAGGTTCCGTACCCACTACCTGGGGGTCGACTGTCCGCCGCTCGAGATCGCACGCTTCGCACTCGAGGTCGAGGCGCGGGCCGTGCTGGTGTCGCTCGTGATGCCCGAGAACGAAGTGCCGGCGCTGTCGCAGTTGTCGCAGCTGGCCGAGGAACTGCGCGGTCGCTGCGAGGTGTGGGTGGGCGGCTTTGCGGCCCGCATGCTCAGTGCCGAGGAGCTACCGGCCGGCTGCGTGCTGCTGCCGACGGGCGGTGATTTCGAGCAGCGCCTCGATTTGCTCGCTGCACAGTTTTACTCCTAAGTTCGCTTGACGATTCTTGACCTGCGGGGTTGACCGCTGCAGTTGAGAACGGTGGCAACGGCCGAGCAGTCGGCGTAGCCTCTGCACCATGAGAGGGTTTCTGCAACGGTGCTTGATCGTTGTCGCGGCTGCCGCGCTCGCGTCCTGCGGCGGTGGCGGTGGCTCGTCCGGTGGCTCCTCGGGCTCGAGCATCTCCGCGCCTCCGGTCAGCAAGGTCGAAGCCTTCCGCTTCCTCAATCAGGGTGGCTTCGGCGCCACCGAAGCTGAGGCCTCGCGCCTTATCGCGCTCGGCGATTCGAATACCGCTTACACGCGCTGGATCGATGCGCAGGTCGCCAAACCCGCCTCGCTGTTGCTGCCTGCGCTCGAGGCTGCTTATCCGAATCCGGTTCCGCAGGGATTCAACATCGGCAGCCTCAATGCCGTGCGCCTCGAGACCTGGTTCAACAACGTCGTCTACGGCGAAGATCAGCTGCGCCAGCGCGTGGCCTTCGCGCTCTCTGAAGTTATGGTGGTCTCGCAGGTCGGCGCGCTGCTCAACCTGCCGAATGCCACCGCAGATTTTCACGACATGCTCGCGCGTAACGCCTTCGGCAACTATCGCACGCTGCTCGAGGAGGTGACGTTGCACCCGGCGATGGGCGTGTATCTGTCGATGCTCGGCAACCAGAAGGCTGTCGCCGGCACGAACCTGCGTCCTGATGAGAATTATGCGCGCGAGATGATGCAGTTGTTCAGCATCGGCCTCGTCGAACTCAACGTCGACGGCAGCAATCGCCTCGATGCCAGCGGTCAAGCGATTCCGACCTACAACCAGGAGATCATCGAAGGCTTCGCGCGCGTCTTCACCGGCTGGAAGTGGGCATGCGCATCGACGGTGACCACCTGCACGTTCGCCAACACGCGGCCGCAGCTCGCCCCCGCGACCGGCTACAACCAGGTCAAGCCGATGCAGTTGTTCGCCGATCAGCACGAGATCGGCACCAAGCGCTTGCTCAGCTACAGCGGCGTCACCTTGCCGAGTGCCACCATCCCCGCCAATCAGCCCGGTGCGCAGGATTTGAAGGACGCGCTCGACAACGTTTTCAACCACCCGAACGTCGGTCCGTTCATTTCCCGCCAGTTGATCCAGAAGCTCGTGACCAGCAATCCCTCGCCTGCGTACGTGCAGCGTGTCGCCGAGAAGTTCAATAACGATGGCAGCGGCCGGCGCGGCAATCTTGAGGCGGTGGTGCGCGCGATTCTGCTCGACAGCGAGGCGCGCGGTGCAGCCACGGGCGCGCAGGCCGCCTATGCCGGCAAGCTGAAGGAACCGCTGCTGCGACTGACGCAATTGTGGCGCGCCTACAATGCCCGTTCGGCGAGCGGCAAGATCGGCGCGGCGCGCAACTTCGCCGGTGGCGCTGCCGCCGTGTTCGGTCAGGCGCAGGGCTCCTCGCCCTCGGTGTTCAATTTTTTCAGCCCCTTCTTCGCGTCCTCGGGTGAGATTGCCGATGCGGGTCGCGTGGCGCCCGAGATGCAAATCGCCACCGAGTATGCGAACACGCAGATCGCGAATTTTTTCTGGGTGCAGTCGCTGAGTCGAACTCAACTGGCGACCACCTTGAACGCGGATGACATGTTCATCAACACCACCGATGAGCTCGCCATCGCCGCCGACTCCGAGGCGCTCGTCAACCGAGTCGCCGAGAAGCTGCTCGGCGGCAGCACACAGATGTCGGCGGCGCTGAAGAGCGAGACGAAAGCGCAGATCGAACGCACGGCGGTGCCGACCACTAACCCGACGACGGCACTCGCCACGCGTACCGCGGACGCCATTTATTTGATCATCACGTCGCCCGAATTCGCGTTGCAACGCTGAGGAGCACAGAGCCTTGAACCGGCAACGTCGAAAATTCCTCAAGGCCGCCGCAGCTGGCGGAGTCGCCTACGCCTTCGGTCGAACGCCCGGCACCGTACACGCGCAGATGAGCGGTGTTGGTGGCCTCGGCGACTATAAGGCCCTCGTGTGTCTGTTCCTCTTCGGTGGCAACGATTCGTGGAACATGGTGGTGCCCACCAGCACCGCCGAGTACAACGCCTATGCCCGTGCGCGCGGCGGCGGCACGAGTTCGAGTCTTGCGATCGATCGGGCCGCCTTGCTGCCCGTGACGCGCGTCGGTCAGTTGCCGGGCGATCCGAGCTTCGGATTCCACCCGAGCATGACGGGCGCTCGGGACCTGTTCAACGCGGGCAAGCTCGCGGTGCTACCCAACATCGGTCCTCTGCTGCGCCCGACCACCAAGGCGCAGTACCAGACCGCCACAACCACCGGCCATGCGCTGCCGCCGCAGCTCTTCTCGCACAACGACCAGCAGGATCAGTGGCACAGCCTGCGCGGCAGGACCGTGCTCAAGTCAGGCTGGGGCGGACGCGTCGCCGACGTGCTCAATGCGCAGACCTCGGGTCAGGGGCTGTCGCTCAACGTCTCGCTGGCGGGACAGACGTATTTTCAGGCCGGCGAGGTCGCGCGGCCCTACGTGATGGGCGCGACCGGTGCGGCCACGTTCAGTGGTTTTGCGACGAGCGGGGTGGGTCTCGCCCGACGCACGGCGTTCCAGACGATCAGCAATTCATCGGCGAGCGCGACGGCCAATACCGCTTACGAGCGCAGTTACGCGCGCATCCAGCAGCGCGCGGTGCAGTTTGCCGACCAGGTCAATGGCGCTTTGGGCAGCGCATACAACTTTGCGGCGTTGCCCAATACGGGCGCCACGCTCTCGGCGCTTCAGACGCAACTGCGTACCGTGGCCAAGCTCATCGCTGCGCGCAGCAGCTTGTCGATGTCTCGGCAGATCTTTTTCGTCTCGGCTGGCGGTTTCGATCAGCACGACGATCTCGTTGCCGACCAGCCTGGCCTGCTCGCCAACATCAGCAGTTCGATCAAGGCCTTCTACGACGCGTTGACTGAGATTGGCATGGACAACAGCGTCACCCTGTTCACGCATTCGGACTTTGGACGCACGCTGACGTCGAACGGCGATGGCTCCGACCACGCCTGGGGCGGCGTGCAGCTCGTAGCAGGTGGCGCCGTACGGGGCGGTCGTTTCTACGGGGATTACCCGCTGCTCGAGATCAACGGTCCGCTGGATGTCGGCGGTGGGCGCATCATTCCGACGGTCTCGGCCGATCAGTACGCGGCAACGCTCGCCAGCTGGTTCGGCGTCGGCGAGAGCGATCTGGCGAAAGTCGCGCCGAGCATCAACAATTTCGCGACGCGCAATCTCGGGTTTTTGATCTAGCCGACGGGTCCGGCCAGCGCGCGACGCAGGAAGCGTGCGATGCCATCCCCGCCTGGATAGGCCGTGACCCGCGTCGGATTTTGGCCGCTGCCGATGCCGCAGTGATAGCGGGCACTCCCCGCGTCTACCCATAGTTCATCGCCCGCGGCGAGCGTGATTCCGGTATCGCGATCGAGCAGCCGGAATCGGTCCATATTGACGGTGAACCAAAGATTGCGGTGGTGTACGACGCGGCGCACGTCGAGTTCGAGCATTGCCGCCTCAGCGGCAGGGTCGCCGGCAAGATGCAGCGCCGCAAGCCCAATCACCGGATCGCGCAGGCTTGCGAGCCACTCGGGCGCACGCCCTGCGGCCACGACGTCGTCGGTCGTCACTCGAAGGGTGGCCAATGCGATCGGGCGCCGCACATGGAACTCGGGCGCGGCGTAGGCCTGGCAGAGCGGCTCTAGGTGAGCGGCGCCGGCCCAACCCCAGACCGCGTTGCCGACGGATGGCAGTGCGAGGAGTGCGAGCACGGCCGCCGAGCGACGGATCCAGCGCTGCCGGCGACTGGCGCCATCGAGTTTGACGACATCCGCGAGCAGCAGCACGAGGAGCGCCGCAGGCACGGCGGCCAAGGCAAGCACGATCGAGCCGAGCGCCAGATCGTTCACGCGCGTTCCGTCACAGGATGTATCGGCTCAGATCTTCGTTATCGGACAACTCGCCGAGGCTGCGATCGACGTAGGCCGCATCGATGACGATGTGGGATCCCGATTGCTCGCTCGCATCGAAGGAGAGACTTTCGAGCAGGCGCTCCATCACCGTGTGCAGACGCCGAGCACCGATATTCTCGGTACGCTCATTCACGTGGCAGGCGATTTCCGCGAGGCGCCGTACCCCGTCCTGCGTGAACTGCACGCTCACGCCTTCGGTCTGCAGCAGAGCGGTGTATTGCGTCGTCAGCGAGGCATCCGGTTCCGTGAGGATGCGCACGAAATCTTCGACCTCGAGCGGCTCGAGCTCGACGCGAATCGGGAAGCGTCCCTGCAACTCAGGAATCAGATCCGAAGGCTTGGCGACATGGAATGCCCCGGACGCGATGAACAGCACGTGATCTGTCTTGATCGGCCCGTACTTGGTGGTCACCGTACAGCCTTCGACGAGCGGCAGCAGATCACGCTGTACGCCCTCGCGCGACACGTCAGCGCCGTAGGTGTCCTGTCGACGGCAGACCTTGTCGATTTCGTCGATAAACACGATGCCGTTCTGTTCGGCATTGCGCACCGCCGCTGCACGCAGTTCCTCTTCGTTCAGCAGCTTGCCGGCCTCTTCGTCGAGCAGCAGCTTCGCCGCCTCACGCACCTTCATCTTGCGCGGACGTGATTTGCCGGCGCCGAGGTTCTGGAACATCGACTGCAATTGCTGCTGCATCTCTTCCATGCCGGGCGGAGCCACAATCTCCATGCCTGCCACGGGACTGCGCAGTTCGATCTCGATCTCGCGTTCGTCGAGAGTGCCCTCGCGCAGCATCTTGCGAAACTTCTGTCGCGTGTCGGCATCACGCGGCGCAACCGGTTCGTCGGTGGAAAAGCCCATCAACCGCGGTTTCGGCAGCAGCGCATCGAGAATGCGCTCCTCGACCGCATCGGCTGCGCGATCACGCACCCGGCCGAGTTCCGCCTCGCGGGTCATTTTCATCGAGGCGTCGATCAGCTCCTTGACGATGGAGTCGACGTCGCGACCGACGTAACCCACTTCGGTGAACTTGGTCGCTTCGACCTTGACGAAGGGTGCACGGGCGAGTCGAGCGAGGCGCCTCGCAATCTCGGTCTTGCCACAGCCCGTAGGGCCGATCATCAGGATGTTCTTGGGGGTGATCTCCGTGCGCAGCGCTTCGGTCACCTGCATGCGCCGCCAGCGGTTGCGCAACGCGATCGACACGGCACGTTTGGCCGCATCCTGGCCAACGATGTGCTTATCGAGTTCGGCGACGATTTGTCGAGGCGTCAGGCTGGAGCCGTCGGGTGCGGTTTGGCTGTTCACGCGCGCAGCTCCTCGATCACCAGATTGCGATTGGTGTAGATGCAGATGTCGGCGGCGATGTTCAGCGCGCGCTCAACGATCTCCCGCGCCGGCAGATCGGTGTTCTCGAGCAGGGCCCGCGCTGCGGCCTGCGCGAAGGCGCCGCCCGAGCCGATGGCCACCAAGTCGTGCTCCGGTTCGATGACGTCGCCGTTGCCCGAGATGACGAACAGTTTGTTCGGGTCACCCACGAGCAGGAGCGCCTCGAGTCGTCGCAGATAGCGATCGGAGCGCCAGTCCTTGGCGAGCTCGATAGCAGCGCGTGTGAGGTTGCCGAACTTGTCGAGCTTGCCTTCGAAGCGCTCAAACAGCGTGAACGCGTCGGCCGTGCCGCCGGCGAAGCCACCGAGCACCTTGCCTTGCCCGAGCGGGCGCACCTTGCGGGCATTGCCCTTCATGACCGTGGTGCCTAGGGTCACCTGACCGTCGCCGCCGATGGCCACGACTCCGTCGCGGCGCACGCCGAGGATGGTCGTACCGTGTGGATTGAATGTGTCGCTCATGTGGGGTCCTTCGGCGGTTTCCTGCGCGCCCGTGGGTGGGCCTGATCGTAGATGCGGGCGAGGTGCTGGAAATCAAGGTGGGTGTAGACCTGGGTTGTCGCGATGTCGGCGTGGCCGAGCAACTCCTGCACCCCGCGCAGGTCCTGGCTCGATTCGAGCAGATGGGAGGCGAACGAGTGCCGAAACAGGTGCGGGTGAACATGCAGGGGTACCCCCTGAAGCCGCGCCCAACGGGCAATCCGGGTCTGAATGGTGCGCGGACCGAGTCGACGACCGTTTCGTCCGACGAACAGCGCCGGCTCACCGGCGGGGGCGAGCGTCTGTCGCTCGCGCAGCCAGTGCTGCAAGGCTTCGAGGGCTTTACGACCCACGGGCACGATGCGCACCTTGCGACCCTTGCCGGTGACGCGCACGGTCTGATCCGTCGCATCGAGCGCCTCGAGATCGAGTGCGATGAGTTCGGCAAGACGCAGCCCGGAGGAATACAGCAATTCCATGATGGCCCGATCCCGCACGGCGAGCGCGTCGTCGGTCGGCATGTCGAGCAGTCGACCCATCTGATCGACATCGAGTGTGCCGGGCAGGGCGCGGCGACTCTTGGGCGCCCGTACCTCGGCGGCGGGATTCGCGCTCAGTTGTCGTTCACGTTGCAGGAATTTCAGGAACGTGCGGACCGCGGAGAGCCGTCGCTGTACGCTGCGCGGCGCGAGACCGCCGGCATGCGAGCGGGCCGCGAACAGCCGCAGGTGCTGACTGTCGAGTCGCGACCACTCGTCGATACCCTGCGTGTCACACCAACGGGACAGTGCTGCGAGTTCACGCAGATAGTTGGCGTGAGTGTGTGGCGAGAGTCGGCGCTCACCGGCCAGATGTGCACCGAAGCGCTCGATCCAGGCGAGAGCCTCGGGCGTCACACCGCAGGCTCGACCCCGCAGCGGGCGAGGGCGGCCGCCACGAGCTCACCGATGCGAACCAGAAAATCTGTGCTGACGCCCGGATTGAAGCGATCGGCATCGCTGCTGCCGAGCACGAGTACGCCGCGTGTTGCGCCGGCTCCGAGCGGAATGATGGCCATCGAGCGCAGTTCGGTGGCCTCTGCACCGAACAGGGCCGCCCGCTGATGCTCAGCGAAGTGCCCGCAGCGAGGTCGGCCTGCGCTCCACACCGACTCGAGACCGGCTGTGTCAGGTGCCCGTTGCAGCAGACGCACTGGGGTCACCGCGAAATCCTCGTGCATCGAGGCCGTGACCTGTGCCTCGACCTCGCTGGCCGTGCCGGCGTGCAGCAGACGCAGGGCGAGCTGGTGGACGCGCCCGGTGAGTGACTCATTATCGCGCGCGACGCGCACGAGCTCCGCGAGCCGCTCGCGACTGGCGGCCTGTCTCTCACGCAATACCTTGACCTGTCTCTCCACGAGCGACACCGCGCCGCCCGGGGGCGCGTGCGACACGGTGAGCGTCTCGAGTAAATGCGGGTGTTCGTCAAAGAATTCCGGATGGGCTTCGAGATATTCCTTGACGGTTTTGGCATCGATCATCAGTCACTCTCCGATTTCGCCGCGGAACGATACGGCGGCAGGGCCGGTCATCCACAGCGGTTCACCTGCGCCAGGCCAGCACAACGACAGCGTTCCGCCCGGCAGTGCAATGGCGACTTCTTCGTCGAACGCGCCCGCGCGTCGCCCGGCGGCCATGGCCGCGCAGGCGCCCGTGCCGCAGGCTCGCGTTTCGCCGACGCCCCGTTCATAGACTCGCAACTTCGCATGGCGTCGATCGACGATCTGCAGGAAGCCCACGTTGGTGCGTGCCGGAAAGCGCGGGTGTGATTCGAGTCTTGGGCCAAGCTGCGCAACCGGTGCCGCGTCGATGTCCTCGACCTCGAGCACGATGTGCGGATTGCCCATCGAAACCTCGGTGAAGGTGATGTTCTGCGCATCGAGCTGCAGATGACTGCGACCCGTCGAGGCAAAGCGCGGCTCACCCATGTTCACGGCGACGATGCCGGGCGCGGTGAAGCGCGCTTCGATGATTCCGCCGCGACTCTCGAGGCGCAGCAGATCCGTGCCGCAGCGATCGTGCCGCCGCAGCCACTCGGCCACGCAGCGCGCGCCGTTGCCGCATTGCTCCACTTCGCCGCCGTCGGCATTGAAGATACGGTAGTAGGCGAGGGTGTGCGCGGTGCGCGGCGGCAGGATGACGAGTGCCTGATCGAAGCCGATACCGGTGTGCCGATCAGCGAGTTCGCGCCAGTCTGCGGCGGTCGGCAATGACGCCTCGTGTTGCGCCTCGAACACCATGAAATCGTTGCCGAGGCCGTGCATCTTGGTGAATGCGAGGCTCATGTCGGCAGTGCAGCGCGGTCGCGGAAAATGCAGCGATCCATCACGGTGAAAACGCCCGCCGTACGCGCACGGCGGGCCGCCGCTTCGTCGATGACACCATCCTGCAGCCATAACGCCGGCAGATGCAGGGCAATGCACTCATCGACGATCGCTGAGACATGCTCTGGGCGACGGAAGACGTCGACGATGTCGATGCGCTCGCCGGCCGGCAGGGCCGCTACCGCCGCAGCGAGCGTGGGCACGCAGGGTTCGCCCAGAATGCTCTCGGCGCTCGGGTTGACCGGGATGATGCGGTAGCCGAATTTCTGCAACGAGCGCGCTACCCCGTGGCTCGGTCGGCTGCGATCGGCGCTCAGACCGACGATGGCGACGTTACGTGCTCGGCGCAGCAAATCAAAGATTTCGGTTTCCGGTGGGTTGCGAAACGGGGCCTCGGCGAACAGCCGCCACTTGAGCCGGTAAATGGCCGAAATGTCTTCATCGCCATACCCTTCAGCGATCAGTTCGGCGTATTCACGCAGCACGTCATCGACGACGGGCAGCGATACGCCGCTCGCCGCCGCCATGTCGCGGCAGATTTTCAGATCCTTTTCGTGCAGGCGCACACGGAACCCGGCCGGAAAACTGCCGCGGATCATGTTGGGCGCGCGATTGACGAAGTACCACGAGGAGCCCGCGCCCTGACCTAAGGTCTCGACCACCTGCTCGAGCGGCAGCTGCTGCGCACGGGCGAAGGCCATCGCTTCGCCGACCGCGCGGATGATGCCGGCGCACATGATCTGGTTGGTAGCCTTGGTCGCCTGACCGGCTCCGGTGGCGCCGAACAGGCTGATCGTGCGGCCCATCGCGGCGAGTACGGGCTTGGCCCGCGCGAAATCCTCGGCCGATCCGCCGCACATGATCGCGAGCGTGCCCTTCTGCGCGCCTTCCACGCCGCCACTGACCGGGCAGTCGAGGAAGCTTGCTTGCCGAGAGCGCAGGCGAGCGGCCGCAGTACGCGCCGTATCGGCACTCACGGTGGAGCAATCGATGACGAGCGCGCCGGGCTGGATGCCAGGCAGCAGTGCATCGACCACGTCCAGCACGTCGACGTCGGCGGAGACGCAGATCACCATCACCTCGCACTGTGTGGCGAGCTGCGCCGGTGTTGCTGCGGCGGTGCAGTGCAACTCGGCAGCGAGGGCCGCTGACTTGCCATTGGTGCGGTTCCACACCGCCTGCAGGAGGTTTGCCTTTTGCAGATTGCGCGCCATGGGCATGCCCATGGCGCCGAGACCGAGAAAGCCGACGTTCATGTCGACATCTTACGCGGGGACGATACCGCAGTGAAAAAAAGGGCGGCAGTCGCGAGACCGCCGCCCAAGGGGGTTTACAGGGGACTACTGTAAATCGTGGTGAATCGGAGTCGTGTCGTGGGTCAGTTCGTGTACGCGCGCTCGTTGTGCTCGTTGGTATCGAGACCTTCGCGCTCGGCCTCCTCGGCCACACGCAGTCCGACGATCAGATCGGCAATCTTGAAGGCGATGAAGGCGCCCACCGCCGACCACACGACCGTGACGCCCACGGCCTTGGCCTGTGTCAGCACCTGCACGGCGATCGGGTTCGAGCCGACGCTGGCCGTGACCCAGTCGGTGACGAGTCCCGGTCCACCGAGCGCCTGCGTGTTGAACACGCCGGTCAGCAGCGCGCCGACGATGCCTCCGATGCCATGCACGCCGAACACATCGAGCGAGTCATCGGCCTTGAGCAGGCGCTTCAGTCCGGTGACGCCCCAGAGACACACGATTGCGGCGATGGCGCCAATGGCGAGTGCGCCCATCAGACCGACGTTGCCGGCAGCCGGAGTGATCGCCACGAGTCCCGCGACGGCACCGGAGGCGGCACCCAGCATCGAGGCGTGACCTTTGAGGATCCACTCGGCGAGCGACCAGGCAACGACGGCACCGGCGGTGGCGAGCAGGGTGTTGATGAAGGCGAGGGCCGCGAAGTTGCCGGCCTCCAGCGCCGAGCCGGCGTTGAAGCCGAACCAGCCCACCCACAGCAGCGAGGCGCCGACCATGGTGTGCACGAGATTGTGCGGCGGCATCGGCTCGCGGCCGTAGCCCACGCGCTTGCCGATCATGTACGCGCCGACGAGGCCTGCGACGCCCGCGTTGATGTGCACCACCGTGCCGCCCGCGAAGTCGAGAGCGCCCCACTGCCAGAGCAGACCGGCCTTGGCGTTCATGGCATCCACGACGCCGGCGTCCGTGTACGCATCGGGCCCCATCCAGAACCACACCATGTGGGCGATCGGCAGATAGGCGATGGTGAACCAGATCACCATGAAGATGAGCACTGCGGAGAATTTCATGCGCTCGGCGAAGGCGCCGACGATCAGTGCGCAGGTAATACCTGCGAAGGTTGCCTGGAAAGCGGCGAAAACGATCTCTGGAATGTAGACGCCCTTGCTGAAGGTCGCTGCGAGCGCAAACGTGCCGGCCGACGGATCCCACAGGCCATTCATGAACAGCCGGCCCGTACCACCGAGGAACGCGCTGCCTTCGGTGAAGGCCAGCGAGTAACCGTAGATGCACCACAGCACGACGATCAGTGAGAAGCCGACCATCACCTGCATCAGCACCGAGAGGATGTTCTTCGAGCGCACGAGACCGCCATAGAACAGCGCGAGGCCCGGGATCGTCATGAGGATGACGAGCAGCGTGGAGACGAGCATCCAAGCCGTATCACCCTTGTCGGGCACGGGCGCATCCTGCGCAAGCGCCAGCGCGGGCGCCATCGTTCCGAGCACCACGGCAGCAGCGGACTGCAGCCAGCGGCGGATTGCGTGTGTCGATCGCTTCGTCGTTTCCATGTTCCCTCTCCCTGCTCGCCAAAGATTCAGGCGGCCGCTACGCCGGTCTCGCCGGTGCGTATGCGAATCGCCTGTGCCAACCCGGATACGAAAATCCTGCCGTCGCCGACCTTGCCGGTGCGCGTCACGTTGGCGATCGCCTCGATGACCGGTTCAACGATGGTTTCGTCGACCGCAATCTGCACCTGAGTCCGCGGCACGAAGTCGATGCGGTACTGCGCACCGCGGTAGACCTCGGAGTGACCGTGCTCGGCGCCGTACCCTTGCACCTCGACGACGGTCATCCCCTGCACCCCGAGTTGCGCAACGGCCATCTCCAGGTCGTCGAGCTTGTACGGCCGGATGATCGCGGTGATCAGTTTCATCGCCATGGCAGCCTTCCAAGTTCGGTTTCCGGGCAAATGCGGGGATATGCCGCTCTGCGCCGCCCGGCTCGGGCACGGTATCCTTGTGCCCGCTTCGGTCGGCCAGAGTGGATTGCAGAAACCGTGCCACCGCTCGCACTGCGTGCAGACCGGCCCGAAGCGGTTTTTTTCCGTCATTTTTGCGGTAGCGACGCACCGTTTTGGCGCTTGGCACCAGGATCGTGCGTCAATAGGGGGCAGAGCCCCGAATTGTCTTGGCTAGAGGAGCCTCGCTTATGGAATTTCGCATCGATGAACTGGCCCGCCGGCTGTTTGCAGTCCTGCCACCGGCCATGCAGGGCCTGCGGGATGATCTCGAGCGCAACTTCAAGGCGGTGCTGCGCGCCAATCTGAGTGAGCTCGATCTGGTGGCCCGCGATGAGTTCGTCGCCCAGAGCAAGGTGCTCGAGCGCACCCGTGCGCGACTCGAACAGCTCGAGCGTCGCCTCGCTGAGCTCGAGGCCGAGGCGAAGGCAGGTCGCGAGGCCGGCTGAGCCATGGCCGTCGCCCGAGTCGCGTGTCGGGCGCAGATCGGCCTACTTGCGCCGGTCGTGCAGGTCGAGGTTCATCTCGGTGCCGGTCTGCCCTGCTTCAACATCGTGGGTCTGCCGGCGACAGAGGTCAAAGAAAGCAAGGAGCGGGTCAGGGCAGCGCTCGTCAACTCGGGATTCGAGTTGCCCGCCGGGCGCATCACCATCAACCTCGCGCCCGCTGATCTGCCGAAGGATGGCGGGCGTTTCGATCTCGCCATCGCCATCGGCATCCTCGCAGCCGCCGGCCAGGTGGGCGCGAGCAGCTCGCTTGAGCAAGTCGAGTTTCTCGGCGAACTCGGTCTCACCGGAGCGTTGCGCGCCATCCGTGGTGCACTGCCCTCCGCTGCTGCGGCCGCGCAGGCGGGACACTCGGTGATCTTGCCGCGGGACAACGCGTCGGACCTGCAGTGCATGCCGGGACTCGCGGCGCATGCCGCAGGCAGTCTGCTCGAGGTCTGCGCGCATCTCGATCAGCGCCAAGCCTTGCCCAAGGTCGCCGAGATCGCTGCGACGGTGGACACACCTGCAGGTTCCGCCCACGTGCTGCAGCTGGCGGATGTGTGTGGTCAGACCTCGGCCAAGCTCGCCCTCGAAGTGGCGGCGGCGGGGGGGCACAGCGTACTGCTCGTCGGACCGCCCGGTTGCGGGAAGAGCATGTTGGCCGAACGGTTGCCGCATCTCATGCCACCGCTGCTTGAGCAGGAGCGGCTTGAGGTCGCGATGGTCGATTCCATCGTCCGCGGTCGCGCGGCGCAGGAGCCATGTCGGCCGTTTCGCGCCCCGCATCACACGGCATCGGCCAGTGCCATCATCGGTGGCGGGCCTGCCGCGCGTCCGGGCGAGGTCACGCTCGCCCACCGGGGGGTGTTATTCCTCGATGAGTTGCCCGAGTTCGACCGTCGCGTGCTCGAAGCGCTGCGCGAGCCGCTCGAGACGGGAGTCGTGACCGTGGCGCGGGTCGGTTCCCATGCCGAGTATCCGGCCGCGTTCCAGTTGGTTGCGGCCATGAATCCTTGTCCCTGCGGGTATCACGGCCACGGCTCACGTCGCTGTCAGTGCACGGTGGCGCAGGTCGAGCGCTATCGCGCACGCCTGTCCGGGCCGTTGCTCGATCGGCTCGACATGCGGGTCACTTTGTCCGCCGTCAGTGAGACCGATCTCGCCGAGCATCGTCGTCGCTGTCAGGCCGATGATTCAGCCGTGCGTGCGCGCATCCGTTGCGCGCGTTCCCGACAGCAGGCCCGGCAGGGAGTTCTCAACGCCGCACTGGGGGTGGGCGAACTCGAGAGCGTCTGTCAGATGTTGCCGCCGGCTCAGACGCTGTTGCAGCGAACCGCAAATGCTCTGGGATTGAGCATGCGCTCACGCCACAGACTGATCAGGGTGGCGAGGACCTTGGCAGACCTTGCCGACGAGCCTACTGTCGGTGAAGCGCATCTGGCCGAAGCGTTGGCACTGCGTCGCGCCTTGACGGCGGCCTGAAACGGCAACTTAGCCGGCACCTGAACCGGCGGCACCTAAATCGATCACCTGGATCGCCGGCCCCGGGGCCGACGGCTTACTGGGCCTTCGACACCATGTGATCGACGGCGGCCTGGACGAGCTCGTCCGACAGATCAGCACGTCCGCCCTTGGCCGGCATCACACCGTTTTTCCCGGTGTAGCCCTCGATGGCGTGCTTGTAGAGCGTGGCCGTTCCCTGGGCGATACGCGGTGCCCAAGCGGCGCGGTCATCGGATTTCGGCGCGCCGCCGATGCCGTTCAGGTGGCAGGCGCCGCAGACCTGGTCGTACACCTCGACGCCGCTTGTCGGCATGGCGAGGGTGGCGACCACGGCGCCGGCGGCCGGGGCGATGGCGAGCGCCGAATTGTCCTGTCCCGCAACCGCCACGCGACCCGAGGTCAGGTTGAGCTCAACGTCCGACACGTATTTGGGGTCGCTCTCGATGTGCGCGACCTGGGTGTCCCGGCCGACGGCGCGGGCGAGCGCGAACAGCAGGATGGTAATCACGATCAGAATGCCGAGGACGAGGCTGAAGATATTGAAAAACTTGGAATCCTGCGTGCTCACGATGCGGTCCTGAGGGCTCAGTTAAAACCGGGCGCGAGTATATCCGCCCACCGCCAGCCCGTCGACCGCAGCCCCGTCGCGGCGCCAAAAAGCGGCCGCGGTCAGCGGCTGCGATCGGTGACTTCCAGCGTGATCTCCCGCATCCGCAGGCCGCCCGAGACGGCGCTGTCGAGACGCACCGTGCCCTCGAGCGGTAAGCCCAGCAAGGTTTTGCCGGGAAAGCCGCCGGTCGGCGCAGTGGACGAATTGTCCGCTACGGCTTCGATGTAGCGATCGAGATCGAGGCGGTTCCCTTGGAGCGAGAAGCGGATTTTTCGGCCCACGGATATCGAGCCGGTCAGACGCACATCGTCGATGCCCACGCGCAGATCATCGACGAGCAGCCCCTGCTCGGTCTGGCTCAGGCTGCCCGAGAGACCGCGCAGCCGAAACCAAGGGGAGTTGCGTGCGAAGGGCGGCTGTTGGCCTGCGGCTTCGATCAGGGCCGCGAGCGGCACAGGATCGAGCGCGAAACGACCTGCAGCCTGCGACGGCTTGCCCTCCGGCATGGACACGGCCAGATCGCTGAGGCGCAGGCGAATCGGGCCGAGGCTGACGGTTGCCGCGGGGATTCGTGCGGCGGGAACACTGGCGTCGACCGACAGCGAGGGCACGCGCAGCACCACGGTGTCGAGATCGAGTGGCTTGGCGCGCAAGTCGATTTCACTGATGCGCCAGCGCTGGCCTTCCACCGGGCCGACGCCGCGCTCAACCTTGCCCGTTTGCAACGTGATGGATCGCGCGACGAATTTTGGCGCGGTGGATTCGCGCTCGTCGGTGAAGCGCACTTCCGCATCGCGGATTTCGACCCGCGGCACGTTCAACGGCACGCTCGGCGGCGTCGGATCCCGCGAGCCGAGATCGCTGAAGTTGTCGCGGCCCGCGGCATCGATGCGCAGGTCGATCTTCAGTCCGTGGATGACGACCCCATAGAGCAGCGGTTCTTCTTCATAGGCCGTGCTGTAGTGGAAGCGCATTTCGATGAGATCCCACTGCGCGAGCGGCGGACCTTTGAAGCCCGCGGGATTGTCGATCGAGCCTCGACCGACATTGAGTTCCACCCACGGCCACTCGTCGATGCGCATGGCGCCGGACAGATCCACCTTGCGCCCGAGTTCCTCGCGCAGCACGGCGCTGATTTCCCTGCGCACCAGAGCGGAGTTGAGCAGCGGGTTACGAAACACGACGACGAGCACGACCCCGAGAGCAATGCTCGCCAGCAGGCCTCCGACGATCAGCAGTGTGCGTTGGCGTTTGCGGGTCAAGGCGGCTCGCGATCAGCGCTGCTGCCAGTTGCCGTCGCCGTCCTGGTAATACCAGCCGGGCCTTGCACCGCGCTCGATCCAGCGCTGGGCGAAAATCCTCCGAATGTCTGCTTCCCACTCGGGACGGTCGTTGGCGCGCGCGATGGCCTCGTACAGGGCGTTGCGGTCGTTGTTGTCCTCGGCGACCAGCCGACGCACCAGCGCGCGATCGGGCAGGGCTGCCGCGTTGGCATCGCGGATTTCTATGAGGCCCGAGGTCGTCAGACCGATTACTCCGGCATCGAAAAATCGCTCGAGCTGGCCGAAACGCTCCTGCATCGAGGCGGTGATGGCGCGGATTTCCGGCGAGGAGACATCCATGTTGGCGTCGACGCCCTGTGCGTGCGCTGCGGGAACGAGCGCATGCAGCGTGCGGCCGGCGAGCCACACCAGCCAATGCGTGTTGGTCTGACGGTGCACTGAAGACTGCGGCGGCGTCGTTCGCGGAGCCGGGGTGGAGCTGCGTGGTGCAGCCTTGCCTGCGCCCTTGATCACCGAATCGATGATTTCGTCAGCCGCCTTCTCCGCGGCTCCTGCCGGGAAGTACACGTTGATGGTGACGCAGGCTGAGATCAGCAGCGTGACGAGCGAGAGGTTCAGCCGCAGCAGGGTCTTCATGATCGACACCTCGAGATCAGATGATTCCAGACACCGGGAGAGCCCGGGCTATTCGACGACGAATGTGCCGCCGGTGCGGATTTGCCATTCGATTTGCTCCAGCAGCTCCGACCAACGCACGCGGCCGGTGTTGCCAATGATATCCACGCGCGGTACGCCCGCGCCCTCGAGCAGATAGTACCGGTTCGGCGAGATGGGCGCGCCGGAGAGGCTGCAGATGTCATCCTCGAGCACGCAGCGCAGCGCAAGCCGCTTGTAGCGGTAGTTGGAAAAAAAGCGCAGCACGCCGGTGCGCATGGCTGCCGCGACGCCTGTGCCGGCGGTACCGCCTACGTTGGAGATGCTGTTGATGGCATCCACGCTGATCTGCCGATCGCTGCGATCATTTGCCGGCGTGCCGAGGTACATGTCGAAGGCGACGGGCGACCAGTCGAACAGCTCCAGGTTGGTGAGCCCTCCTTCGAGACGGCCGGTAATCGTGCCTACCTCGAAAGTGCGAGTCAGTGCTTCGAGATCCAGATTCTCGACGCGAATGTCGGCTTCGAGGCGGGGCCATCGACCGAGCGGGTCGCTCAGCGTGATGTTGCTGCCGCGTACGACGCCGTCAAAGATTTCCGCTTCGATGTCACCGGCCACCGTGATCTTGTTATCCCGGTAAAGAACGCCCGGAATACGGCCGGTGACGACGCCGCCGAAAGCGGGCCAGCCAAAGGCCTTGGTGAGCTCTTCCATGCTGATGGGTTCGAGTTCGCCGGTGAACTCGATCTGCATCGACTCCTGACCAGGATCCACGATGCGAAGTTGCTGGATGTTGAGTGCGCCGTCGAAGATCGGCATTCGCGCGGGCTCGAGGAGCGCAGCCGTCGCCCCGCGCAAACTGAGACGCATCGAGCTGCCGCTGCCGCCGATATCGTAGGCGCCGCCGGATTCCCAGGCGATGTACGACGGTGCCGCCGGATCGTCGCCCTCGGCCGTCCAGTACAGCTCTCCCTTCAATCCATCCAGATGAAACATGCCCTTGCTGTCGCGCAAGCGCAGATCCGCCAGTCGCAGTTCACCCGCTTGCGGCACGTTATCGATGATGCGCAACTGACCCGATACGCTGCCCGCCGTCTCGAGCGAGTCGAGTGCAGTGCCTGCGAGTGCGGTCTGCAGATAGCTCGTGTACACGTCAGGGAAGCGCAGTTCGTGCAAGGTGAGATTGGCGCGCCTGACTTTCACGGAGTTCGGATCGAGCGGCGTGTCGATGAATGTGGCACCGAGCGCGAGGTTTGCGGCGAGGCTCGTCCGTAGGAGCCCTTGTTGCACGAGGCTCAATTCTTCGATGTCGATCGAGTCGCCATCGAAGCTGCCTTTAAGATCCATCGATGTCGGGTACTTGCCGAGCCGCAGATAGGTGTTGCCGAAGAGTGCTTCGCCCGCAGCGCTGCGCAGATTGCCCTGCAGTGAGTATGCCGTGCCCTCGAGCGCATCGGCCCGCAGATGCAAACGCACATCGATGCCTTCGCCGGCGAAGGATCCCTCGCCGTTGGCAAAGCCGACACCCTTCCCGACGAATTCCGCATAGGCCTCGGTGGGCAGTTCACGCCCGGGGCGACCGACGAAACGCACAAGGCCATCGAGACGCCCCGCAGCGGTGATGTCGGGCGGGATGTTGATGTATCGACGCGTGAAGGTGAGCAGCCCATCGCTCTCGATACGCTCTGCGCGTCCCTCGATGCGCCAGCGGCTCGGCGTGAACACCGCCTCGATGCCGAGTTCTCCGCCCGCGATAGCGAAGCGATCGCCGGTCAGGGTCGTCTCGCGAAGTTCGGGGCGTTCGCTGAGTGCGACATCGAAGGCCACCGGACCGATCAAGGTACTGCCGGCGGATACTCGACCGCGCGGCAGTCCGGTTTTAGGGTCCAGGACGAGCTTCACTTCGACGTTCTCGAATCGAGTGCCCGCCGCCGTGATCTCGCGTGCCGCGAAGCGGATCGTGTCGATGGCCACTGCCGGCAGAGCCGTTGCACAGAGCAACAACGATACGACGATGCGGCCGTTCATCTCGGGTACCACCTCACCGAGTCGACCGGCAATTCGCGCAGGTGAAAAATGTCCTCCGCCGTCGAGTCGTCGGTGACAGCGCGCAGAATCAGTCGCAGCGCGCGATCCTCGCGCTGCGCGGCTACAGCCAGACGCTGCAGTTGCGACAAGGTCGTGATCTCGCGACCGTCGATCGACACCACCTGAAACCCGTAGTTGATCTGGTGCAGATCGCCGCTGGAGCCGGGCTCAACCTGGTGCACGATCAGCACGCCGGCTTCGTCGGCTGAGGTGATCTCGGCGAGTTTGCGCGCAGCGAACACTACACCGCTGATGGCAAGACCGCGTCGACCGACGTGCTGCAGGCTGGGCACCAGCGCGGTATTCAGCACTTCCTCGCGACCGTTACGCAGCACGCGCAGCGGCACGTTGCCGCTGCGACCGCGCAAAGCCAGCAGGAATTCCGCAGCGCCCACGAACTCGCGCGGATCGCCGTCGATGCCGAGCACGCTGTCCCCTGCACGCAGGCCAAACCCATCGTCGCGCAGCGGGGTGCGGGCGACCGTGAGTGTCATCACGTCGTCCTCGTCGATAGCGAAATCGGTGACGAGTTTCGGAACCGTGGCCGATCGCCCTTCGCGCAGCAGCTCGAGCACCCGGCAGGCCTCGGTGATCATCACGGCAAAGTTCACGTTCTGCGCACGCTTGTCGCCGATCGACGCGGTATTGATGCCGACCACCTCGCCGGTCGCCAGATCGATCAGCGGCCCGCCGGAGTTGCCCGGGCTGATCGGTGTATCGGTCTGGATCATCGGATAGCCTTCCGAACGCGTGATGCCGGCCATGATTCCGCGCGTGGCGGTGAAGGCGTAGCCGAGCGGATGACCGAACGCACCGAGGTCGGTGCCGACTGCGGGAACCTTGGCGCAGGCGAGACGCGCTTCAGTGGCCTCCTGCGGAACCGCGCCGGGTTCGAGCTCGATCACGGCCAGATCGAGAAGGTTGTCGACGAACAGCGCGCGCGCACCGCTATTCGGCTGACCCTTGAAGCTCGCCTGCAAGGTGGTGTCGACGTAACCGGCGACGTGCGCATTGGTGAGCACCCAGCGGCGTGCCCGATCCACCAGGAACCCCGCGCCGCTCCAGGCGCCCGAATCGCGCTCTATGAACGAGAACTCTGTGGAGGCCTCGATCTTTACGGTGTAGCGGGTCGCTTCCGCAAAGCTGCGTTGGGCAGCCGAGTCCGCTGCGGCGGGTGACGCGCCGAGCAACAACCAAACGCCTGCGGTCGACGCGGCGAGCCACCGGGTGGGGGCGCAATGCATGATGTAGTTATATCAACCGGCCGGGCCTTCCGCACATCGGCGTGTCCGGTTAGATTGTCTCGATGGGGAGGGTGTACAGGTGGCTCTGGCTGACCGTGCTGGTACTGGGTGCGGCCGCCTTCGGGCAGGCTCAACCGGCAGCGGTGGATGGGGCTGCGGCCCGCGGCGAACGCC
Source organism: uncultured Pseudomonadota bacterium (assembly GCA_903885195.1). Lineage (GTDB taxonomy): Bacteria > Pseudomonadota > Gammaproteobacteria > Steroidobacterales > Steroidobacteraceae > UBA964. The sequence continues at coordinate 71,505 of CAISHQ010000032.1, forward strand.
TGGTGCTGGCTCGTGACGACACCCTGCGTCAGGAACCCCTCGCGACAGCCCGTGCCGTGGCCAATTTACGCGCTGGGCACAACCTCACGGGTTTCGAGCGTAAGGGGTTCTGGCGCCGAGTCGAGGGGTTGCGCGGGCAGGCGGGCTGGGTCCGCCTGTCGAGCCTGCGCTCGCCGTCGGCTCGACCGATGGAGACCGGTCTTGCAGCCCTATCCACCGGCCGCGAGGCCAGCGGCAACGTGGTGCTGACGAGCGGGACTCGCGGGGTCGCCAAGCGGCAGAAGCCGTTGACGGCCGAGGGGTTGCTCTCGGCCACGCCGAGCCAGACCGAGCTCGGCCGTTTGCTGCAGAGTCTTCCTGATCCGCAGGCTGCCGTAGACTTCGCCGCCGCCGGCCAGCTGCAGACGCGGGCGCTGCGCTACCTGAGCCCGTTGCCCGCCTCAGTGCCGGCGCAACTGTTGCCCGAGGAGCTTGCCGCAGGTCAGGAGATGGCTGCGCAACTGCTCGGAGCTGCCCGCCCGGTGCGTAACCTTGCTTTGCAGCAATACGTTTCGAAGGTTGGCAACATCGTCGCAGCTGGGGCCGAGCGGCGCGAGGTGCCGTGGCGGTTCGTGTTGCTCGATTCCACCTCCATCGCCAGCTTCGGCCTCCCCAACGGTCTCGTTGGTCTGACGCGAGGTTTGTTCGATCTGCTCGACAGCGAGGACGATCTGGCGGCGGTGCTCGCGCGCGAGATCGCGCAGGTGCAGCGTCAGCATTGGCTGGGTCGCGGTGCCACGCCGTCGGTGGCGGGATTGACGCGCGGCGTGGGTGCTGCCGCGGTGCTCGAGGCAGACCATGATGGCCTCGTGCTGGCGGGTCGCGCCGGCTACGACACGTCTGCGTTGCTGACGGTCTTCGAGGATATCGATGAGGCCGTGCGCAAGGGTCGTGACGCGTCGCTGCTGCTGTCCATGACGCCACCGCTACCGGAGCGCCTCGCGGCGGTCGCCGCTCAGGTCACCCCGGAATTGGAGGGCGCCGCGCTGGCTTCGGCGGCGGCGCTGCGCATTCGTACATTCAAAGGTTCAAGTCCATGAAAACCGCGCTGTTGTCTCTACTGCAATGCTTCGGCAGCTGGTGCCGGCGTTGGGAGGCGCGTTTTTACTTGTTGCTGGCCGCAGCGATCGCCGTACTGCTGCTCGCCGATTATTCCCTGCAGGGGATGATGGGGCGGGGGAGCGAGGTGATCTACGATCGTCTCGTCAAACTGCGCATCTCTAGCCCTGCACCGGACCCGCGCATTGTCATCATCGATATCGACGAGCGTTCCTTGCAGGAAGTGGGCCGTGACCAGGGTCGCTGGCCGTGGAGCAACAGCGTGGTCGCCGAGGCGCTGGCCACCATCGCCGAGGAAAAGCCGCAGGCTATCCTGCTCAATCAACTGGTATCGGAGCCCTCGAAGAGCGATCCGGAGGGCGATGCGAGCCTCAATGAAGTTGCGGGTGCCTATCCCAACATCGTCTTTCCATTCGTGCGTCTGCCGGCGGCCAACGACGACGTAAGCGAACTCGATGCGGCGAGATTGCCCGGCGCGCGCGCCACCTTACCTGCACCTCCGGCGGATCCGGTCGCAGTCATATTGCCCCTCTTCGAAAACCTGCAGAAACGCATGGGGGCCGCTAATCTCTACGCTGAGCGCGACGGCATCATCCGCCGCTACCAGTACTGGGTGCCGACTCAGTCGCATGTGCTCCCCTCGACTGCGGCGATGATCGTCCAGATTGCCGGCGGCGAGATCGATATCAGCGACGAGCCGCGCGCCAAGCTCAACTGGCGCAACAAGCGCGGCGACTATCAGCGCGTGTCCTTCGCCGACTTGTATGCCGCCTCACAAGGCCGCGGCAATTTCGATTGGTCGATGTTCGCCGGCAAGATCGTGATCGTCGGTGCCACGGCGCCCGGGATTTCGGTGATCAAGCCGACGTCCGCCTCGGTCACCACCGATGACAGCACCATCATCGCCACGGCGATTGACGATGCGCTGAACGGCACGGCACTGCGCCTGATGCCGTCCTGGGTGGCGCTGCTGCTTGCGCTCGGCATCCTCGTGGCGATGTCGCGCGCCTTCATGGCAGGCACGGATCAGTCGACCATCAACCGTGTTTTCGTCATCGGGCAACTGACGCTGGTCGTGATCACCTTCTTCAGCATCAGTTTTTCCAACTTCGTCATCGACATGACGCTGCCGTTCAACGTCGGACTCGTCTACTTCACGATCGCGAAAACGTATTTCAGCGCCCAGCACGCCACGGAGCTCGGCGTCGAGTATTTCTGGGATGGTTCGCGCGTCGGCAAGGCGCAGCAGGCGGTGATCATCGCGCTGCACATCGATCGACCCGGCATGCGCAGTGTGGGCTTGCGTATCCGTCGACTGCTGGAGAAGGAAATCTCGCACGACGCCGTGCTGCACCTGACCGACTTTGTCGACGTGAAGACTTTCCTCGGCAAGGAGTTCGGCAACATCGAGTTGCTGGTGGCTTTCCTGCCTGACGGCACAGCGCCCGAAACCCTGCAGTCCATCGCGCAGGCGAGGCAGAACGGTCACGAAGTGTTGCTGGTCGATATCGCGGGACTCAACGAGAACGACACTCGCGCCAAGCTGTGGCGCGAGGTCGTGCGCGTGGTGTTTCCGATGTACCTGACCGAGCCGGCACGCCAGGGTTGAGACTCGGATTTGCCGGGGCGACTGCCTCAGCGTCCGCCCACCACCACGCGCGGCGCCCAGCGCTCACGCACGGCGACCACTTTGCCGCTCTGGCGAATGCGCTCCCACTCCTCGCGCCGGCGCTGGTCCAGTCGGGCGGCCGGGGTGACGTTGCGCAGCAACACGTCGCCGAACTCCGGGATGTCGCCGGCCACGAGACCATGCGGCAGTGCGAACTGTACGCTGCCGCGCTGTTTCCACAGCGGCCAGTGGTTTTTCGGTGCGCGTCGGTCGTAGCCGACCTCACCGAGCAGTGCTTGCACGACCTCGAGCATCACGCCGATCAGGCTCGGCCCGTGGCCTGCGACGCTGCGCGTGTAACGCTCGAAGAACTGTGGCGTCGCGAGCAGCGGGAAAGCTTGCATGCTGGTGGCGACTTCGTCGCCTACCCGAATCATGGTCTCGCCAAACATCTGGTACAGGCCGTCGCGGTTGAGCTCGTAATACGCCCACATCGCGAGGCGACGTGATTCCTCGACCTTCATGACCTGACCCGGCCCCAGGGTCCGCAACAGCAGCTCGTGGGTCAGGCGAACGCGGCGGCGGAATCGCGCAGGTTTAGGAGCCGGCTTGACCTCGTCGAGTTGCTGGCGAACGAGGCGCTCGATGTCGCGGTGCAAACCGCGAACCTGACCGTGGCCTTGCGCTGACGGCGGCAACTCGAGCATGACGACACCCTCCTTCCGGGGACCCTGAGGGGCAACATCGCCTCCTCAAGGCCTGTATCGGTCGGATGGGAGCCGATGTGATTCGGATCGGGTGACGGGTATCCGGTATTCGGTCGCAAAATTCGGTCGGGCTGGCCCCTAAAGGGGCTTAGCCCTGCTTTTGCAGCTTGGCGAGCTCGGCCAACACCATCTCCGAGTGTCCCTTGGGGTTCACGTTGTCGAAGCGGCGGGCGATCCGGCCCTGCGGGTCGATGATGAAGGTATCCCGCCGGGCGATGTCGAACAGCTTGAACTGCGGGTAGCTGGTCAGGGAGCCGTAGGCCTTGGTGACTTCGGTCGAGGCATCGGCCAGTACGGGGAAGGGCAGGCTGTGCTCCTTGGCGAAGGCTTCCTTGGAGTCGATCTTGTCGACGCTGACGCCGAGGATCACGGCATTGACGCGGCGGAACGCGAAGATGTTGTCGCGAAACTCGCAGGCTTGGGTGGTGCAGCCCGGGGTGTTGTCCTTGGGGTAGAAGTAGAGCACGACCCACTTGCCGCGGTAGTCGGCGAGCGAACGCCAGGCCCCGGTCTGGTCCTGCAACTTGAACGCTGGGGCGGGCTTGCCGACCTCTGGGGTGTTGGCGAGCGTCAGTACCGAGGCCAGGGCGAGCAAGGTCACGAACAGGGTTTTGAGCGGCGCGGTGGTCATGGCGACTCCTAAGTATTTTTTCAGCAGTATTTGTTTCAGCGATTTTATTTCAGCAAAAAACTGCGGCGAAGAATCAAGCGGCGTGTCGGAGATGGCGCGCCCGGCGAGATTCGAACTCACGACCCCTGCCTTCGGAGGGCTGACAGTCTCGTCTACCACTGTCTACGGCCGTGCACTACAGTTTTCCGTACGGAGAGCCAAATGGATATTACTAAAGCGACGGACAGAAGGCG
>CAISHQ010000033.1 GCA_903885195.1 uncultured Pseudomonadota bacterium
CCGTTTATCACGGCAGTCTTGCCAATCTCGTCAACCCCGCTGTGTCCGTAGGGGAGGCGTCGGTGTTCTTCGCCGAAGTCACCGGCTGGCAACGCTGGATGAACATGAGCGATCGTCCTGGCAATCTGACCTCGAGGCTGACGGGCCGCAAGGTCAGGCGTTACGAGGATCTGCCGCAGCGGTGGCGGGAGCATCTGGCGGCGGTGGCGCCGAAGATTGCGGCCGACCCCATCGCCGCGCTCGATGGACCTGCAGCCCGTTTTGATCGATGAGGTGATCATGTTTCGTACCGTGTTCGTTTCCTTGCTGCTACTCGCTTTGGCGCCGGCGTCATCGGCCGCCGCGGAGTCATCGGCTCCTGGCGCATCGAGTGGTTTCGTCATCCGCTACGTCACCGCAACCGATGGCGTGCCGCTCAACGTGGTCGAGACCGGTAATCCGCAGGGCCCTGCGATCGTCTTCCTGCACGGGTACACGCAGAGTTACCTCAGCTGGCACTCGCAACTCGACGATCCGGCGCTGCGCGCGAAGTACCGCCTGATTGCCATCGACCTGCGCGGTCACGGCGCTTCGGGCAAGCCGTGGGACAAGGCGGCCTACGCGGGCCATCTGCCGTGGGCGCGCGATGTGCGCAGCGTGATCGAGCAACTGGGCGTCACTCGTCCGACGTTGGTGGGTTGGTCGTTCGGCGGTTTCGTCGCGATGGACTACGTGCGCGAGTTCGGTGAGTCCGCCGTCACGGGCGTGATGCTGACAGGCAGTCATGGCGGTTTGTTGCCACGACCTGTGGGCCAGCCGCCCGCCTTCATAGGCGATCTGGACCAAGCGATCGAGGGCGCGCGAACCTTCATGAAGATAATGTCGGTGGCGCCGCCGACTCAGGCGGTGTTCGATCGTGGTGCCTACGCGAATGTGATGATGCCCGCCTACGTGCGCAACGCCATGTGGGGCAAGCGGCTCGACAATACGGATCTGACGCCGCGGCTGCAGTTGCCGGTGCTGATGATCCTCGGCCGGCAGGATCTGAGCCTGCCCGCCGATGCGACGGCAACGGCCCTTGCCGCACGATCCAACATCACCGTGCAGATCTTCGAGCAAACGGGGCACTCGGCGTTTTACGAGCATCCCGCACGATTCAATCAGGCGCTTGCGAGTTTCGTTACGCGGGCGGTGGGTGTTACGGGGAGTCAGCCATGATGTCGTTTCGATTTGAATCGCCGTTTCGATCGGGAATGCCTGTTCGGTCGGGTCGGTGGATCTGGGTGGCGGCGTGGCTGATGCTACTCGGCACACCAGCGGGCACCGCGTGGGCGCTGGGTACGCCGTCCGTTCCGCTGTCGACCCTGGAGTCCCGCTACACGACGCCGACCTCCCGGTTCGTCGACATCGACGGCGTGCGTATGCACTACAAGGACGAGGGTACGGGTCCGGTGGTCGTGATGCTGCATGCCTCGTTCATGAGTCTGCACAGTTGGGACGGGCTCGCCGCCGATCTCGCGCGGGATCACCGTGTCATTCGTTTCGATTTTCCGTTGGCGGGGCTGACCGGCCCCGACCCGCAGGGTCGCTATTCGATGGAGCGCAGCACCGAGCTCATGAATGGGTTGCTGGCGAAGCTGGGCGTAAGTTCGTACTCGATCATCGCCACCTCGTCGGGCGCCATCATCGGGTTCCGTCAGGCGGCAGCCAAGCCTGAGGCGGTGACGCGGCTGATCCTGATCAATGCGGCGGGTATGCCGCGCACGCCGGTAACCGATCCGAACCGTGAGCGGGGGTCGGCCTTCAGCCGTTGGCTGCAGGGGAAATACAAGTCGCGCGAGTATTGGCAAAAGACGCTCACCGGGCAGTTCACTGCGGGCGAGCCGCCACCGGCCGACGTCGTCGAACGCGTTTTCGATTTCAACCGACGGGCGCGCCTCGTCGAGGACTCGGGCATCTACATGCGTAATTTCCGTACCGGCGACCCCGAGACCGTGCTCGGGCAGGTGCGTGCGCCCACGCTCATACTCTGGGGCATGGGCAACATCACCGTGGCGCATCTCGAGGCCGACGTTTTCCAGTTGTGGCTGACGCAGGCACCGTCGATCAAAAAAAAGTATCCTCGCTACGGCCACTACATCTACATGGAGAACCCGGCGATCGTGATTCCCGACGTACGTAATTTTCTCGAAGGTCGAATGGATACCGACTTGCGTGTGACGCGGCGAATGCCGCCCAGTCCGTGACATGACGCCGCTGCAATTCCAAAGCCTGGTCGTCGTCGGGATCCTGCTGTTCTATGCGCTGCTCGAGCTTGCGCGTGGGCGATTCTTTACTGCAGCGGCCGATCGGGAGGACAACAAACTCGACGTCGCGGTGATGCTGATGTTTCCGTTGGTGTCGGGCAGTGTGTCGCTCATAGCCGTGGCGCTCTGTCAGGCGTTCATGCCCGAGCAGGCGGGGGCGCTCGCGCACTGGCCGTGGTGGGCAATGGTACTGACACTGCTGCTCGTCGATGATCTCACCCAGTATTTCTGGCATCGGCTGTCGCACACGAGCGTGCTGTGGCCGCTGCATCGGGCGCATCACAGCGCTTCATACATGAGTGTGCGGGTCGTCTACCGCAACAACGCGCTGTACTACGCGATGATGCCGGGGCTGTGGCTGAGCGCGATGTTCAGCTTTCTCGGCTTCAGCTGGGTGTACGTCGGCTACATTATGGTTAAGTTGGCCGTCATCGCGGGCGCGCACTGCAGCCTGCCGTGGGACGCGCCGCTCTACCGCATCCCGGCGCTACGTCCGCTGATGTGGGTGCTCGAGCGGACCATTTCGACCCCTGCCACGCACTGGGCACATCACGCGTTATCGCAGGACGATGGCGTCGGGCATTACTCGGGCAATTTCGGCAACCTGCTGTTTCTCTGGGATGTGATCTTTGGCACGGCGCGTATTACGCGTCGCTATCCGCCGGCGTTCGGGCTGGCGGATGATCGGGCTCACGGCCACGAGAAGTGGTACACCCAGATGCTGTTTCCCTTCGTGCGGTCGCGACGCGCGGATTCGGCCCTGGTGTGGCCTCCGGGGCGACCGCCCGCGTGACTCTGCCGCCCGCAACGGACCGACGAGGCCTGCTGCGGGGTCTGCTGGCGGGATCGTTGCTCGGAGCCTCCGCGCCCACGCGGGCTGCGGATCAGACCGTCTCGCTGCCTCCGCTACCGGATCGACGCTGCATCATCGATGCTGGTTGGGCGCTGTTGCACGATGGCCAGGGCTTCACACTGCAGCGTGATGTGTCGATCCTGATCGATGGCGATCGTATCGCGGCCGTGCACTCCGGACCGCTGCGCTCGATGCTGCCGCGGGTGGATGCGCGCAGCCACCTGGTGCTGCCGGGATTCATCTCGGGGCACACCCACGTCGCAGGCGGCACGGTGACGCGCGGCATCTTCGAGGGACGCCGCTCCTACGCTCGGGCGCTGGAGCTGGCCGAGACCCTGGACGACGACTCGCTCGATGCACTGACGGCGCTGAATCTGGCCGAACTATTGCGCTCGGGGTGCACCACGCAACTCGACATGGCCTTGTCTTTGCGACAGATGCAAAGCTACGTACGCATCGCACGGCGCTGGGGCGTGCGCGCCTACCCGTCAGCGATGGTGCCGGGCATTGGGCGACTCTTTCCGATCTGGCAGCGCGAGAGCGACGAGGTGTTGCGTCAGTCGGTACCCGACACCCTGGCAGAGATCGAAGCGGCGATTGGCTACGCACGGCAGATCAACGGTGCCGACGCGGGTCTGATCCGTCCGCAGATGGCGATGCACGCGAGCGACACCCACACGCCGGAGACGATTGCCGCGACCCTCGCGGCGGCGACGGAGCTCGGCAATGGACTGCACCTGCACCTCTGTCAGGGCGCACGCGAGGTCGAGGCCGTGCAGCGCCTGTGGCAGCAGCGCCCGGTGCAGTGGCTCGATTCGCTCGGCGTCTTCGCGCAGCGCGTGTTCGCGGCGCACATGTCGAGTGCCGATCCGAGCGTGGATGCTCCGTTGCTGCGCCGCAGCACGTTCACGTATTGCACGTGCCCCTCGGCAGGCGGGGCCAGCGGTTTCACGCAGCCTTGGCCTGAGATGCTTGCTGCGGGTGTGAACACCAACATCGGCATCGATACGCACTCGAACGATTACGTGGAGAACCTCAAGCTTGCGGTGCTGAAGGGCGAGGCGCGCTGGTCGTTGCTGCGGCGCAGTTCTGCCGCACCGATGCAGCGACCGAGCATCCAGCGCGCCGTCGAGGCGGCAACCATCGATGCAGCCCGCGGCCTTGGGCGCGAGGACATCGGTCGCATTGCGGTCGGTGCGAAGGCAGATCTGGTCTCCATCGACGTGTCGGGACTGCTGGCTGGTACGGGCGCGCTGCCGCCCGAGCCGCTCTACCATCTGCTGTACGCAAACGGCCTCATGGTGCGCCATGTGCTGATCGATGGCGCGTTCAAGCTGTTCGATGGCGTGTTGCGTGTCGACCAGGAGGCGAAGTTGCTCGCTGCGGGTGGCGCGGTAGTGCGCCAGATCTGGGCGCAACTCGAGAGTGAGGGTTTTTTCAAGTGACATTCTTCAACAGGCGAGGCATGGGTATGCGACGTGCGGTGAGTGTGGTGGGTGTGATGGGCATGCTGCTCGGCGTGTCGTCGCCGATGGCGCAGGCGGTCGAGTGGCAGATGTTTGACCCGTCGCCCTACTCGCAGAGCGTGACCGACTGCGATCGCGAGGCGGCACATCCGGACGATCCGAACAAGGTGGTTCCCGGTAGGACCTCGCGCGAGATGAATCTCGACACCGCCATCCGTGTCTGTCGGGCCGATCTCGCCAAGGATCCGAACAACCCGCGCATCGGTTATCAACTCGCGCGTTCGCTCACCTAC
>CAISHQ010000034.1 GCA_903885195.1 uncultured Pseudomonadota bacterium
GCTGCGCTTAAGGCGCGAGCGCGGCGCCTGCGGGGACCTTGGCTGCCGTCGACTGCGGACCCCGCTCGCGACGCTCTTTTTCGAGCTTGCGGCGAATCCGGTCACGCTTGAGCGAGGAGAGGTAATCGACGAACAGTTTGCCGTCGAGGTGATCCATCTCGTGTTGCAGGCACACGGCCAGAATGCCGTCGAGATCCCTCTCGAAGGTGGCTCCGTGCCGATCCTGCGCCCGCACGCGGACGCGCTGCGCACGCTCCACCGTATCGAAGATGCCCGGCACCGACAGGCACCCCTCTTCCATGGTGCCCACCTCGCTGCGCCCGAGGATCTGCGGATTGATGAATACGAGCGGCTCGCTGCGATCGTTGCTCACGTCCATGACGATGAGCTGCCGATGCACGTCGACCTGGGAGGCGGCAAGCCCGATGCCGGGCGCTGCGTACATGGTCTCGAACATGTCATCCACCAGGCGCAGCAGGGAGGCATCGAACACCGTGACGGGCTCGGCACGGGTGCGCAACCGCGGATCGGGAAACTCGAGAATGGGCAGCAAGGCCATGAGACAAGGTCCTTCGGGTCAAGGTGCTTCGTATGGACCCGGAGTATATCAGCCGAGTTCCACACGATTTGCGCCGCTGACGCGCGCCCTCTCGCGCGTACCCTCGCGCGGATGTCCGCCTCGACCCCCACCGAAGCCCTCACTGCGGGGGCTGCCGACACCGCAGAGCTCTGCCAACTGGCCCGTGCAGGCCTCGATGCTCATCGCTTGCGCGAGGCGCTCTCGCGCATGGGCAGCCTGCGCGAACTGCTGCAATGCGACGAGCGTGGGCTGCGCGCCCTCGGCATCCCCCAGGGCAGCGCCCGCAGGCTCGTCATCACCCGCGCTCAGCCAGAGCGACTGGCCGCCGATCTCGACTGCCTGCAGCGCCACGCGATCACACTGCTCGCGGCGCATCGGCCCGGCTATCCGCCACAACTAATGGCCATTGCCGATGCACCCGCGGTGCTGTTCGTGCGTGGGCAGGCCGACTGTCTGCTGGCGCCACAACTGGCGATGGTCGGCTCGCGCCATCCCACCGCCAACGGGCTGCAGACGGCGCGCGATTTCGCGGCCCACTTCGCGGCGATCGGCCTGACGATCACGAGCGGTCTCGCCCTTGGCATCGATGCGGCGAGCCATGCCGGAGCCCTCGCTGCTGGCGGCCGCACGGTTGCGGTCTGCGGCACCGGCCTCGACCTCCTCTATCCCGAGCGCAACGCCGAACTCGCCGAGCGCATCACCCGGCAGGGGGCACTCATCAGCGAGTTTCCGCCCGGCACCCCGCCCTACCCGGGCAACTTCCCCCAGCGCAACCGATTGATCAGCGGCCTGTCGCTGGGGGTGCTCGTGGTCGAGGCGGCCAGGCGCAGCGGCTCGTTGGCCACCGCCCGCTGCGCAGGCGAGCAGGGGCGCGAGGTGTTCGCGATACCGGGATCGATCCACAGCAGCCAGTCGCAAGGCTGCCACCAATTGCTGCGGCAAGGCGCCATCCTCGTCGAGACCGCCGAAGACGTGCTGTCCGAATTGCCTAAAGTCGTTCTAGATCAATTAGTTGCGACACCGATAGGGCCTCGCCCCGAGGCGGCCGAAGGGGGTCCCCGGTTGGACAACCCGGCCGAAATCCTGTTAGATGCGCTCGGCTTTGAGCCGACGAGCGTCGATGCGCTCATCGCGAGCACCGGCCTCTCCAGCTCATCTGTAGCGTCCCTGCTCCTCACCCTGGAACTCGAGGGTCGTGTCGCATCGGACCTCTCCGGCCGCTACTTCCGGTGTGCCCGGGCACTCTTTTAATGCGTGACATGACAGACAACGGCAGCGTCCTCGACATCCTCATCTACGTCTTCGACCGGTACATGCTGGCCGACGCGCCGGAGGTGCCTGAGCGCGAGGAACTCGCCCAGGATCTCGAGCAGGCGGGCTTCGCCGGCGAGAGCGTCGAGCGCGCCCTCGATTGGCTCGCCGATCTGGCCGGCGAACGCGACCGACCGAACCTCGATGCCGCCGGCCCGCGGGCGATGCGGGTGTACACCGACGAGGAGCGCACCCACCTGCCCGCGGACTGTCGCGGTTACCTGCTTGCGCTCGAGCGCAGCGGCATTCTCTCGCCGCAGCAGCGCGAGATCGTCATCGAACGGTTGCTGGCACTCGATGCCAGCGAACTCGACGTCGATCAACTCAAGTGGGTGGTGCTGATGGTGCTCTCCAGCCAGCCGGGCGAAGAACTCGCCTGCGCGCGCATGGAAGATCTCGTGTTCGACTTGCCGCCCGAGCGGCCTCACTGATCGAACGCCACGGAACGGCTCCCTCATGGCTGAAAACCTCGTCATCGTCGAATCACCGGCGAAGGCCAAGACCATCAAGAAGTACCTCGGCAACAAGTTCGAGGTGCTGGCGTCCTACGGTCACGTGCGCGATCTCGTGCCCAAGGAAGGCGCAGTCGATCCTGCCCGTCGGTTCGCGATGAAGTACGACATCATCGAACGCAACGAGCGACACGTCGAGGCGATCTCGCGCGCCCTGAAAAAGGCCAAGGCGCTGTACCTCGCCACCGACCCCGATCGCGAGGGCGAAGCGATCTCGTGGCATCTGCGCGAACTGCTCAAGGATCGCGGCGATCTCGAAGGCAAGGACGTGCACCGCGTCGAATTCTTCGAAATCACGCGTAACGCCGTGCGTCAGGCCATCGAGAATCCGCGCGATCTGTCGCTCGATCTCGTCAACGCGCAGCAGGCACGACGCGCGCTCGATTATCTCGTCGGCTTCAATCTCTCGCCGCTGCTGTGGAAGAAAGTGCGGCGCGGTTTGTCAGCCGGCCGTGTGCAGAGCCCGGCGCTACGTATGATCTGCGAGCGCGAGGCGGAAATTCAGGCGTTTATACCGCGCGAATACTGGACGCTCGATGCCATCGGCGAACGCAGCGCTCAATCCTTTCCGCTCCGTCTCGTCGAGTTCTCCGGACGCAAGGTCGAGCAATTCAGCTTCACCGACGCGGCCGGTGCCAATGCCGTCGAGACGACACTGCGGACGGCGAGCGGTGCCGGCACCACTGTGGCAGAGGCCGATGGCGAAGGCCCTGGGCGGCTTGTGCCTCCCGGCGCGCTCACCGTGCTCGACGTCGAGCGCAAGCAGCGCAACAGCTACCCCTCGCCGCCCTTCACCACCTCGACGCTGCAGCAGGAAGCGGCCCGCAAGCTAGGCTACTCGGCGCAGCGCACCATGCGGCTCGCGCAGCAGCTTTATGAAGGTGTCGACTACGGCGAGGGCGCCGTCGGTCTCATCACCTACATGCGTACCGATGCGGTCAATCTTGCCAACGAAGCCATCGGTGAAATTCGCCAGGTGATCGGCAAGCTGTATGGCGCGGAATCCGTGCCCGATACGCCGCGCGTGTACAAGAACAAATCGCGCAACGCGCAGGAAGCGCACGAGGCGATCCGCCCCACCGCGGCCGCCGTGCTGCCGCAGATGCTCGAAGGGCGCATCGACGCGGACCTGCAGAAACTCTATGCGCTTATCTGGAAGCGCGCCGTCGCCTGCCAAATGATCCATGCGGTCAAGGACACGGTGGCCGTCAACCTGCTCGCCGGCGCCGACGGCCCGGGCCGGCATCTGCTGCGCGCAAACGGCTCTACGCTCGTTAAGCCCGGCTACATGGCCGTGTACATCGAGGGCCGCGACGACTCGGCCGACGACGAGGACGAGCGCATCCTGCCGGCCATGGAGGCGGGTGATCGCGTCGAACTCGTCAGCCTGCGTGGCGTACAGCACTTCACCGAACCGCCGCCGCGCTATTCGGAAGCATCGCTGGTCAAGGCGCTCGAAGAGCACGGCATCGGCCGGCCATCGACCTACGCCTCGATTATCAGCACGCTGAAGGATCGCGAGTATGTCGACATGGATGGTCGGCGTTTCATTCCCACCGACATCGGCAAGATCGTCAACAATTTCCTCAGCGTCAACTTCGGCAAGTACGTCGACTACGGCTTCACGGCCGCCATGGAAGATGAGCTCGACGCGGTGTCCCGCGGCGAGGAATCATGGACGGAACCGCTGCAGAAATTCTGGCAGCCGTTCATCGATCTCGTCGAACACACCGAGAAGAACGTCTCACGGGACGAAGCCGCGCAGTCGCGCGAACTCGGCACTGACCCTGCGAGTGGCAAACCCATCTCGGTGCGTATGGGACGATTTGGGCCGTTCGTGCAGATCGGTACGCGCGACGATGCGGACAAGCCCAAGTTTGCCGGACTGCGTCCGGGCCAGAAGATGGACACCATCGCCCTCGATGCCGCGCTGCAGCTCTTCCAATTGCCGCGCAAGCTCGGCAGCACACCGGAAGGCGAACCGCTCGAGGCGAACATCGGTCGCTTCGGCCCCTACATCAAGTACGGCAGCAAGTACGCCTCGCTGAAGGTCGAGGACGATCCGTACACGATCACGCTCGAGCGAGCCTGCGAAGTGGTCGTAGCGAAGAAACTGGCCGATGCCAATCGCATCATCCAGGACTTCGGCATCGACGACATCCAGGTGCTGAACGGACGCTATGGTCCCTACATCACCGACAAGCAGCGCAACGCACGCATCCCGAAGGATCGCGACCCAAAGACGCTGACGCTCGAGGAATGCCGCGCGCTGCTCGCGGCGGCGCCGCAGCGTCCGGGACGCGGGCGATTCGGCAAGAAAACGCCGGCCAAGAAGTCAGCCCAGACCCCACGCAAGTCAGCGGCCAAGCCCGACGCGACCGCCACGGCCACCGACGCCGCACAGGCGACAGCGAAGCCCAAGGCAAAAGCCAAGGCCAAGGCAAAGAAAAAAGCCAAGTCCAAAGGCAAGACCAAAGCGAAGAGCACCACCAAGCGGAAGACCACCGCTGCGGACGGCGCCGACGCCTCCTGACGCGGGCCGGTGAAATACCGCCACGCCTTCCATGCCGGCAACTTCGCGGACGTGCACAAGCACGTGACGCTGCTGGCGCTGCTGCGGGCACTGGCGCGCAAGGACACGGGGTTGCTGCTGCTCGACACTCATGCCGGACGCGGCCTCTACGATCTCGCCGATGCCGACGCGCGCAAGGGCAACGAGGCCGCCGGCGGCATTGCGCGCCTCGAAGCGGCACAGTCGAGCGCCGCGCAGCCCGTGACCGCGGAACTCACCGACTATCTCGCGAGCATTCAGCAGATCCGCAGCGAACGTCGTGACCGCCGCTGCTATCCAGGCTCGCCACTGCTCGGCCTGCATGCCCTGCGCCCGCAGGATCGGGCCGTGTTCATCGAGACACAGCCCACCGAGCACGCGGCGCTGCGCGCGGCGGTAGGCAAGCGCGCCACGGTGGAGTGTGCGGACGGATTCCAACGTCTCGCGAACTGGCTGCCGCCCCGCGAGCGACGGGCACTCGTGCTGATCGACCCACCGTACGAAGCGACAGCGGCCGACTTTCGCGAGGTGGAGCGTGCGCTCGGCGAGACGCTGCGGCGACTCGCCAACGCCGTGGTGATGATCTGGTACCCGATCAAGCATGGCCGTGACACCGATCATTGGCTGGAGCGCCTTGCGCAGCACTGGCCGAAGGCTGCGGGCGGTGCCCTCGTGCCGCAGCTGGTGAGTGAGCTGTGGGTCCATCCGCGGGACAATCGCGCCGGGCTCAACGGCTCAGGACTGCTGATCGCCAACCCGCCCTACCTGATTGCCGAACAGATGCGGATCTGGCTGCAGGAACTGCATCGCACACTCGATCCTAACCGAGCGGGCGGTTGGCTCGTACGCGAGAGTCTTGCGGTAACCTCGGCGTCATGAACGCCTCCACCTCGGCCCCGGTGCCGCCACCCGACCGCTATGGCGTAGTCGGCCATCCGATCGCCCACAGCAAGTCGCCCTTCATCCACTCGCGATTCGCGGCGGCAACCCGACAGCACATGGTCTACGAGCGCTACGACATCCGCCCCGAGGAGTTCGAGCAGCGACTGCGAGAATTCTTTGACGAAGGCGGCTGCGGACTCAACGTGACGCTGCCGCACAAGGAAGCCGCAGCGAGGTTCGCCGACCGTCTGACACCACGGGCGCGCCTCGCAGGGGCGGTCAACACGCTGCGTCGCTGCAGTGACGGCGCCATCGAGGGGGACAACACCGACGGTGCGGGCCTACTCGCCGATTTGCGTCGCCTCGGCGTCCCTCTCGCGGGGGCGCACATCCTCGTGCTCGGCGCCGGCGGCGCGACACGCGGCATCCTTGCGCCCTTGCTCGAGCAGGGTCCGGCAACGGTGTTCATCGCCAACCGCACGGCGGCACGCGCGGAGCAACTCGCACGCGAGTTCGCCGAGCAGGCAGGCAAGCACTGCACGCTGCGTGGCGGCGGCTTCGAGCACATCCCAGCGGATCCGGCGGATCTTGTGCTGCATGCCACCTCGCTCGGTCTCGAAGGCAAAGTGCCTGAGATCCCGCGGGCGGTGTTCGGCCCCGCCACGCTCGCCTACGATCTCGCCTACGGAACCACGGACACACCGTTCACGGGCTGGGCCCGCGAGCAAGGCGCCGGGCGCGTGGCACAGGGACTCGGCATGCTGGTGGAACAGGCCGCCGAGGCCTTTTTCTTGTGGCGCGGCGTTCGACCTGACACGGAGAGCATACGGCATGAACTACAGGCCTAAGCTTCTGACTCTGCTCTGTGCCCTCCTCTGCCTTGCGGCACCCAGCACTTATGCCGCACAACGTGGTGATGCCGTGCTCATCGAGGGCGTCACGCTGATCGACGGCACGGGCAAACCGGCGCAACCGAACACGTGGGTATTGATCGAGGCGGGCCGCTTCACGCGCATCAGCAACGCACCAATGCGGGTCGGTCGGCATGTGGCGCGGGTGGATGGCCGTGGCAAGTTCCTCATCCCGGGCATGATGGACGTGCACATCCATCTGCTGGGAGGCGGTGCCTGGCGAGACTCGAGCGCACAGTCGGACCGGCCCGTCGATTTCGACGTCGGCCTGCGCACGCTGCACGGTTTTCTCTACTACGGCTTCACCAGCGTCTACGACGCAGGCAACAATCCGCAGTTCATCACGGCGCTGCGCGATCGCGAGCGGCGCAACGAGATCGTCTCGCCGCGGCTCTTCGCCACCGGCCGCTTGCTCAGCTACCCGGGCAGTTGGAGCGTGGGCTACGCGGGCATCGGTGTTCGCGACTGGCCGGAGACGATCGCCGACCTCGACGCGCAGTTGGCGCTGCAGCCCGACGTCCAGAAGATCACCTACGAGACCATGGGCGTTGGGCCCAATCCTTTGGTCAAATCTCTGCCCAAAGAATTGATGCGGCAAATGATCGAGTATCTGCACGCCCGGGGCGTACGCACCACGGCGCACGTATCCAACGAGCAGATGGCTCGGGATGCCATCGCCGCTGGCATTGACAGCCTGGCACACGTACCCGCCACCGGTGTACTCACCCGCGATTTTGTTGAACTCGTTGCCGCCAAGCGCTTGCCGATCCAGACATCACTGGCCGTATTCGACGAGATCATCGCCATGCGCGAAGGCGTCGACTTTCTACGTACCCCGGAATACCGCGCCGTCGTCGACGCGCGCGAGCCCGAGGTTCGCGAGCAGGCGCGTCAGCGGTACCTGAAACTCGGCTGGCCGGACTGGTTTGCCGCCATCTACCCCTATGCCGCACGCAATCTGCAACGCATCCACGCCGCCGGCGGCCTGCTGGTACTTGGCACCGATCGCAGTTTTGCGCCTGCCGCGCTGCGCGAGCTCGAACTCGTGGTCGCAGCCGGCATCCCGCCGCTCGATGCCCTGCGCATCGCCACGCTCAACGGCGCGATATTCCTGGGTCGCGAGTCGGAGCTCGGCTCCATCGAACCCGGGAAACTCGCCGACATGGTGTTGCTCAACGCCGATCCGACCCGCGACATCCGCAACGTGCGCGAGATCGCCGGTGTCTGGAAGGCGGGGGTCGCCATCGACCGTGCCACGCTGCAGTTGCCGATCAACGGCCGGCCGTAAGTCAGTCCTGCGAGAACACGCGATAACGTCGCGCGTACCAGTAGAACAGCGGTACCTCGACAAGCAGCAGCGTCAGCACGGTGAAGCCGAACCAGCCAAGATCCAGCACGGGCTCGCCGAAACGCTGGTCCGTACCGTAGTAGTGACTGCCCACGACGAGCAGTGCGCAACCGTAAGCGAGCACACCGTTGATCGCGAGCTTGGTCAGATCGGTTCCGGCGAAACGCGGATACACGATCACGTACGCCACGGCGAGCACCGAGGCGGCGACGATCAATACGAACAGTTCGGGACTCATCGATTCTCCGGCAAGGGGGATTCGCCGGCAACGAGGCGCTCGGCAAGGCCGTCACATTGTAGTCGCAGAAACTCCGGTATTCTTGGCCTCCATGAGCCATAGACACATCCCGCGCAGACGTATTCTCAAAGCTGGCCTGTACGGTTCGACGCTACTTGCATTGCCCAGCCTTGCCGCCGTGATGAATGCCCGCGGCTTCACGCATGGCGTGGCCAGCGGCGAACCCGATTCGAGCAGTGTGCTGCTGTGGACTCGCTACGTATCGGACAGCGAGACGCGTCTACGCGTCGAGATCGCAACCGACACCCTGTTCACACGAGTCGTAGCCGCTTCCGAGGCACTCGCCACGCCTGAACGCGATTTCACCGCACGCACGGTCATGACGGGTCTCGCCCCCGGGCGGTGGTATTTCTATCGCTTCATCGCACCAGATGGCCGCACGAGTCAGGTCGGTCGGACCCGCACCTTGCCCGTAGGCGAGACTTCGCGATTCGGGCTCGGCCTCATGTCCTGCTCGAATCTCGGCTTTGGCTGGTTCAATGCCTACGCGCACGCCTGTGAGCGCAGCGACCTCGACATCATCGTGCATGTCGGCGACTACATCTACGAATACCCGCAGGGCTCTTACCCCGACGCCAAGGCGATCGTGCCGGGTCGCGTGCTGGACCCTGCAGGCGAATTGTTGACCGTCAGTGACTACCATTTGCGCTACGCCTGCTACCGCGCCGACCCCGATCTGCAGCGGATGCACCAGGTCTATCCCGTGGTGTCGCAGTGGGACGATCACGAGCTCGCCAATGACGCCTGGCGCGGCGGCGCCGAGAATCATCAGGCGGCGCGCGAGGGCGACTGGGAGCAGCGCAAAGCTGCAGCCTTGCGCGCGTATCGCGACTGGATGCCCGTCAGCGACGATCTATGGAAGTCCTACCAGATCGGCAATCTGGTGACGTTGTTCAAGCTTGAGACGCGCATCGCAGGGCGCAACGAGCCGCTCGACCTCGCGCGCTTTATCGGCGGTCGGCGCGACGTGGAACAAGCCCTCGTGGAGTTTCGTGACGGACCCTTGGCTGATCCGGCCCGATCGATCCTCGGCGCCGAGCAGGAGCGTTGGCTGGAAAATGGGCTTCGCGCCTCGACGAAGCAGGGCACACGCTGGCAGGTGCTCGCGCAGCAAATCATCATGGGCGAAGTGCGCGTGCCGCCCGGCGCCTCACGCTGGATCCCCGCCGATGCGGCGGAGTTCGTGCGCAAGCGCGCTCAGGTGGCGGAAATCTCGGCCAAACTGCAGCTGCCGTACAACCTCGACAGCTGGGACGGCTATCCGGCGGCGCGCGCGCGACTGCTGCGTGCTGCGCAGCGTGCAGCCGCTAATCTCGTCGTACTCGCTGGCGACAGCCACAACGCCTGGGGCAACAATCTGTCGATCGACGGTAAAGCCGCAGGCGTCGAGTTCGCCACGCACTCGGTGACCTCGCCGGGCTTCGAGTCATCGTTGAGCGGCATCGCACCCAGTGATCTCGCCGCAGCGCTGCGCAAGGCAAACTCGGGACTCGCCTTCAGCGACACCAGCCAGCGCGGCTACACCAGCCTGCAATTCACGCCCGAAACCATCACCGGGAGTTTTCACTTTCTGCAGACCGTCCGCGAGCGCAGCACGGCGACGAACGGCGAGCGGCGTCTGAGCGCACAGCGCGGCGAGCAGTTGCTACGCGAAATCTGAGCTCGGACTCGCAGGCTGCAGGTCGGAGAGCGCCAGCGTCTGCGCCAGTCGAACCTTGCCGCCGACATCGCGCACTTCGACCTCAAGCTGCGTATGCGGTCCTTGCCAGTCGATCTGCAGTAGACCGAAGTTGGCCTCGCGCAGCACGTCGGTCACGCGACGCGCATTCGGGGGCGTTACAGGCCAGGTCTCCGTCAATCCACTCGAAGTGAAATCCCAGAGTGGATACGGCACGTTGACCTCTAGGCGCGAAAACTCAGCGTAGTGCGTGTCGCCACTGATGCAGAGCAGTCCCGAGGCACGCTGCCGACGAAGGGTGTCGATTAACCGCTGGTGGTCCTGCGCGTAGTTGATCCACGCCTCCCAGCCCGGAAAGTCCGCTACCACCTGCAGGCTCGAGGCAAAGATTCGCAGGTCCGCGGGCTTGGCGAGTTCGCTCTCCAGCCACTGCCACTGGCGCTCGCCGAGCATGCTGGCTTTCGCATTGGGCTCGCGATCGTAAGGGCCCGGGACCTCGCGACCCTCGCGTTCGAGACGCGTCGACCAATTTTTATACGTCGACCCGTCGAGATCACGTGTCCGGATGGGCGTGCGATTGAAGCGTAGATCCGGCAGCAGGATCTGCAGACGCTGGCCCGCCGCGCCGTACTCGACGGCGTGATAGATGCCGTCCCGCCGGCGTCGTGGCGAATCGGCGGGTTCACCCCAGAAGTCGCAGAAGATGCGGCGTGATTCCTCTTTCATTGGGTAGTCGGCGCCGGCATCGTTTTCGCCGAAGTCGTGATCGTCCCAGGTAGCGAGCACGGGCACGCGCTCGCGCAAACGCTTGAAGCCCGGTTGCGCTGCCAACTGCGCGTACTTCGCGCGCAGCACCGTGGGATCGCGGGTGTCGCCGTAGATGTTGTCACCCAGAAATACGAACAGATCCGGCTCGCTCGCGAGCACCGCATCCCAGATGGGCTGCGGCTTGTCCTGCCGCGCACAAGACCCGAACGCGATGCGGCGGGGTAAGACACTGGCCGCGAAGATCTCACCACCCGTGACGGCAAACGAGCCGGTGACAGCCAGAAGTTCGCGACGCGTCAACATGACCCGACGCAGAGTAACAAACCTGCCGCCGCTCGGGCATAGAACTCGACCGCGGGGCCGCAGGGACGGCTCGCTTCGGTATCATCACGGACCATGAGCGCGTACACCGTCACGACCATTTTTCTGATCTTGCTGGGAGGCAGCGTCGTGCTGCAGGCCTGGCTCTCCCGTCGACAGATCCGGCACGTCAGCGGGCGGCGTGAGGCTGTCCCTGCCGACTTCGCGGGACAGATCAGCGCCGAGAATCATGCCAAGGCAGCCGACTACACCTGCGCGAACGAACGCTTCGACCTCGTCAAGCTCGCCATCGGCACGCTCGTGCTGCTCGGCTGGACGCTGTTCGGCGGCCTCGAAGCACTCAACGCCTGGATCCTGCCCCACACGCTCGAGCCTCTCGGTGTGCTCGGCTATCAAGTCGCACTGGTATTCGCCTTCTCGCTGATCGGTGGCGTGATCGATCTGCCGTTCGACTGGTACAGCAACTTTCGTATCGAGGAGCGGTTCGGTTTCAATCGGATGACCATCGGGTTGTGGGTCAGCGACCTCGTCAAGAACCTGATCGTCAGCACGTTGATCGGCCTGCCGCTGATCGCCGTGGTGCTGTGGCTGATGGGCGTAGCCGGCAGTCTATGGTGGCTCTGGGCGTGGGTCTTCTGGATGGGATTCAACCTGCTGCTGCTCGTGATCTACCCGATGTTCATCGCACCGCTGTTCAACAAATTCGAACCCTTGCAGGACGAGGCGCTCAAGCAGCGCGTCAGCACCTTGATGCAGCGCTGCGGTTTTTCGAGTCGGGGCCTGTTCGTGATGGACGGCAGCAAGCGCTCGGCGCAATCGAACGCGTATTTCACCGGTATCGGTCGCAGCAAGCGCGTCGTGTTCTACGACACGCTGCTCGCGCGGCTGACGCACGGCGAACTCGAGGCCGTGTTGGCACACGAACTCGGTCACTTCCACCACAAGCACATCGTGAAGCTGATCGCGCAAACGTTCATCGCAAGCCTGCTGGCCCTCGCCGCGCTTGGCTGGCTTGCCGAGCAGGAGGCGTTCTTCCTGGGGCTTGGCGTGCAACAGAACGCCGAGGCACCGAACGACGCTCTCGCCCTGTTGCTGTTCTCGCTCTCGGCACCGCTTGCCGCGTTTTTCATAGCCCCGCTGATGAGCGTCACCTCGCGTCGCCACGAATTCGAGGCCGATGCCTACGCCTGCGACAATGCGAGCGGTGCGGATCTGCGCTCGGCGCTGCTCAAGCTCACCGAAGACAACGCCTCGACGCTGACGCCCGAGCCGCTCTACGCGCGCTTCTACTATTCGCACCCGCCCATGACCGAGCGGCTGGCCGCATTACGCTTGACGCCCATGCATTAATATGCATAATGCGTGCAAATTTATGCACGCCGACCTCCACAGCAACACCCGCCATTCGGCCATCCTGCGCATCCTGCGCGCGGCGCCCGTGCGCAAGCAGGACGAGCTCGTGCACCGTCTGCGCGAGGAAGGGCACGAGGTCACCCAGTCCTCGATCAGCCGCGATTTGCGCGACCTTGGCGTGCTGAAGGCGGGCGGGCGCTACCTGCCGCCCGAGGACGGCAATCGCAGCCTCGATGACTTCGGCACCTTGCGGCAATTCGTTCGAGGCGTGGCCACCGCGGGCAGCGCCCTGACCGTGCTGCGCACCACCATCGGTGCCGCGCAGAGCGTCGCCATCGCCATCGACAAGGCCGCCTGGCCCGAGGTGGTGGGCACCATTTCCGGCGATGACACCATCTTCATCGCCACCGATACCGCGGCGGCGCAAGTCACCCTCGTCGCGCGTCTACGCGATCTGTTTCGTCTCTAAAGGATCGTCCATGTCCCAGCCCATCGTTCTCGCCTATTCGGGCGGTCTCGACACCTCGTTCCTCGTTCCCTGGCTCAAGGAGCAGTACCAGCGCCCGATCATCACCGTCACGGTGGATACGGGTGGCATCGATGCGGCCACGGCCCGGACCCTGCACGAACGGGCCCTCGCCCTTGGGGCGAGCGAGCACCACCAGATCGATGCGCGCGCCGATTACTTCGAGCAGGTGCTGCGCTTTCTCATCATGGGCAACGTGCGGCGCGGGCAGTTGTACCCGCTCTGCGTCGGCGCCGAGCGCGTCATGCAGGCGCAAACCATTGCGCTGATGGCCCGTAAGCTCGGCACCGGCAGCATTGCCCATGGCTGCACGGCGGCAGGCAACGACCAAGTGCGCTTCGAAGTCGCACTGCGCACTTTGGCGCCCGAACTCGAAATCATCGCGCCCGTGCGCGACCGGAACTTCAAGCGTCAGGAAGAACTCGATTTCCTGCAGGCGCGAGGCTTGCCCGTACCGCCGTTTGGTGCGGCCTATTCGATCAATCGCGGCCTCTGGGGCGTGAGCATTGGTGGCAAGGAGACGCTGACCTCGCAGGGCAGCATTCCGGATGATGCCTGGGTGCTCTCGCGTGAGGCCTTCAGCCATCCACGGGCGCCCGAGCGCCACGTCGTGCACTTCACGCGCGGCGTTCCCACGGGGCTCGACGGCGTCGAACGATCGCCTGTCGACGTCATCGAGGCCCTCGAATCGATCGCAGGGCCCTTCGGCATCGGTCGCGGCATCCACCTCGGCGATACCATCATCGGCACCAAGGGCCGAGTCGCCTTCGAGGCCCCGGCGGCGGAAGTGCTGCTCAACGCTCACCGCGAACTCGAGAAGCTGGTTCTGACCGGTCGGCAGCAGCGAGTCAAAGAAATGCTCGCTGGACCCTACGGTGACTGGGTGCACGAGGGCCAGCTGCTCGACCCGGTCTGTCGCGATATCGAAGCGCTGTTCCTGCAGTCGCAGGAACGGGTCACCGGCACAGTCAACGTGCTGCTGCGACCCGGTTCGGTGTTCATCGAAGGCGTGGATTCACCGTACTCGCTGATGGCCGCGTCCAAGGGCGTTTACGGCGAGGCAACGGGTGAGTGGACTGCGGCCGATGCGCTCGGTTTTTCGCGCATCGTCGGCTTGACCGGAGTGTTTCATCGCCGTGCCGGCGAACGTGCAGCGGAGAAGGTACAACAATGAGAACCATCGTCGTCGACAAGATCGCCTCCATCACGCAGGCCTGCGGTCTCGGGCATGAGGTGCGCATCGCCACGGAGAACCTGCCCTCCGAGGAGGGCGTGGTCGTGGTCGTCGAAGTGCTGACCAGCAAGTCGAACTACAACACGCTCGAACTGACGAGCGGCCGCATGGCCAAGGTCAACAAGGGCGACATCGTTGTCGGCGCCCTCGGCCATCGCAAGGCGTTGTTCGGCTATTCGGGTCATGTGCCGCCGACACTCGCGGCAGGCGACATCATCAACATGCTGAACATCGGCGGCGTACTCGGCGTCTGTGACTCGGCCAATCCGCAGCATGGCAAGCCCTTCGAATGCCGCGTGCTCGGTGTGGTACTCACCTTTCCCTACCTTGGCGAGCGTATCGGCGTGCCGGCACGCGCCGGTTTTCGCAAACTCGATTTCGATGCGCCGCTCGACGCCCAGGGCGTTCCGGTCGTCGCCCTCGCCGGCACCTGCATGGAGGCCGGCAAGACTGCGGCCGCCTGCGCCATGGTCAGCCGCATGCGTCATCGCGGCCTCGTGGTCGATTGCTTCAAGGCCACGGGCGTTTCGCTGCGCCGCGATATCCTCGCCATGGAGGATGCCGGCGCGCGCAACTCGATGATTTTCACCGACCTCGGTGTGATCACCACCACACGTGCCGTAGGCCCCGCGCTCACGCGCACCATGATCACGGAGCTCGCCGCCAAGAAACCCGACGTCATCGTCTTCGAACTCGGCGATGGCATCCTCGGCACCTACGGTGTGGATGCGATCCTCGATTGCGCCGACATCCGCTCGGCACTCACCGGCGTCGTACTCTCGGCCAACGACCCGGTCGCAGCCTGGGGTGGCGTGAAGCTGCTGCGCGAACGCTTCAAGGTCGAGCCTTGCGCAGTCACGGGACCCTCCACCGACAACGCAGTGGGCGTCGACATCATCCGGCAGCAGATGAACGTG
The DNA here is from genome assembly GCA_903885195.1 of uncultured Pseudomonadota bacterium. GTDB lineage: Bacteria > Pseudomonadota > Gammaproteobacteria > Steroidobacterales > Steroidobacteraceae > UBA964. Next base: position 15,191 of record CAISHQ010000034.1, read on the forward strand.
CCTGCCTTCAACGCTTTGAGCGATGGCGCGGCACTTGGCGACTGCGTGATCGAAGCGATCGGTCTCGCCGGCAAGTTCCCCGTGGTTGCCGCACCCTGAGTACGCCATGAGTCCCACCGAACGCATCCCGACCCTGATCCTCGGCGGCACCGGCTACGTGGCCGGTGAAGTGCTGCGGCTCGTGGTCGGTCACCCGAACTTCGAGATCGCGGGCGTCATGTCGGATTCGCAGCCCGGCGAACCGGTCGCAAAAGCTTTTCCGCACCTTGCGGCGGTGCTGGGTGATCTGCGCTTCTTGAGCGAGGATGACGTGCGTAGCCAGCTTGCGCAGCACCCGCGCAGCGCCGTGTTCTCGGCGGCGCCGCATGGCGTCAGCGCCGCGCTCATCGACCGTCTGCTCGGTGCCGCCGAAGCAGCGGGTACCCGACCGCGCATGGTCGATATTTCTGCAGACTACCGTTACGGCACCGCCGAGGCCTACGCCGCCGTGTACAAGCACGCGCACGGCGCTCCGACCCGGATCAAGGATTTCACCTGCGCCGTACCGGAACATCTCGCCACGGCACCAACGCCGCATGTGGCGCATCCCGGCTGCTTCGCCACGGCGATTCTGCTCGCCTCGGTGCCGCTGCTCGCGCTCGATCTCGTGACGCCGACGCTGTTCGTCAGCGGTGTCACTGGCAGCACAGGATCGGGGCGCAAGCCGGTCGATGGCACACACCATCCGACGCGGCACAGCGACCTGTATTCCTACAATGCGCTGGTGCACCGACATATCCCGGAAATCACCGCCTGCGCGGCAGCCGCCACCGGCATCACCGCGGATTTCGCCTTCGTGCCGCATTCGGGGCCCTTCGCCCGCGGGATTCATGCCACCGTGCAGGCGAGCCTCAAGGGCACAACGCACGGCTCATCGTCCGACACGGCGACGCTTCTGGCACGACTTCGTGAGTTCTACGCGCACTCACCGTTCGTGCGCGTGCTCGATTCGGCGCCGCGGCTCAAAGACATCGTCGCCAGTAACTACGCACATCTGTCGATCACCGGCAACGGCCGTACCGTCGCCGTGACCTGCGTCATCGACAACCTGACCAAAGGCGCCGCAGGCGGCGCCGTTCAATGGATGAACCGCCTGTTTGATCTGCCGGAAACCGCGGGCTTGACGGCTCCCGCAGCGGGATGGACATGAGCTCCGAAGAAGAATATCCGAACCGGCTCGCGCCGGTATTCGCCCAGTACCCCATGGACGTGGTCGATGCCGAGGGCGTCTTCCTGCACACCTCCGAGGGTCGAAAGATTCTCGATCTGTACGGTGGACACGCCGTGGCCGCGCTCGGCTACAAGCATCCGGGCTGGACTCGTGCCATCACCAAGCAAGCAATGGAATGCAATTTCCAAAGCAACGCCGTGCCGATGGCCGTGCGCGTGCGCGCTGCCGCCAATCTCGTGCGCTTCGCCGGCGATTACTTTGACAGCGTGTTCTTCGTCAATTCCGGCGCCGAGGCCAATGAAAACGCGCTGCGCATGGCGTTCCGCGTCACCCGACGCACGGGCGTCGTCGCAGTCGAAGGCTCCTTCCACGGTCGCACGGCCGCGGCCGGCGCCGTCACCTGGGGCGCAGCGCAAAAGTGGTACGAGTTCCCGCGCATGCCCTTCGCCGCCTCGTTCATCCCGCGCGGCAAGATCGATGCGATCCCGGTGAAGATCGATCGCAACACCGCGGCCGTAATCGTCGAGCCCGTACAGGGCGTCGGCGGTGCCTACGACATGGGCGCGAGGTTCCTCGAGGCGCTGCGCAAGCGCTGCAACGAAGTCGGCGCAATGCTGATCTTCGACGAGGTGCAGATCGGCATGGGTCGAAGCGGCTGGCCGTTCGCAGCCAATCTCTACACGCTGATGCCAGACATGCTCACCACCGCCAAGGCGCTCGGCAACGGCTTTCCCTGCGGCGCCCTGCTCATGAGCCCGCACGTCACGAACGCCCTGAAGATGGAGGGCCTAGGAACCACCTTCGGCGGCGGCCCCATGGCCTGCGCTGCCATCGAAGCGACGATCGCCGCGATCGAAACCGAGAACCTCATGGACAACGTGCGGCGCGTGTCCGAGTACCTGCGCGAGACCTGCACCGTGGGACCCGTGGGCGGCCATCAGGGTCGCGGTTTTCTGCATGGTTTGCGCATGGTGCGGCCTGCCAAGGACATCCAGCAGGAACTGTTGAAGCGGGACATCCTCGTCGGCACGAGCGCGGATCCTTTTGTGCTGCGGCTGCTACCGCCGTACATCCTCAAGGAAGAACACGTCGACATGCTGCGCGATGCGCTGAAGGAACTATGAAACGCTTTCTCGATCTGGCCGACTTCTCGCGCGAGGAAATCCTCGACCTGCTCGCGCTCGCGCGGCACCTGGAGCAGCATCCGGAGCCGCGCGCCCTCGCCGGGAAAATCCTGGGCCTCGTGTTCTTCAACCCGTCGCTGCGTACGCTCGCTTCGTTCCAGGTCGGCATGATGAAGCTCGGCGGCTCCTCCTTCGTGATCACCCCGGGTCAGGGAACCTGGCAACTGGAATCGCGGCTCGGCGCCGTCATGAACGGCGCTGCGGCGGAACACGTCCGCGAAGGTCTGCCCGTGCTCGCCTCCTACGCCGATGCGCTCGGCATCCGCGCCTTCGCCGAGGGCAAGGATCTGCGCCACGATCTTGCGGAGACCAACTTCAAGGCGATGGCGAGCGTGGTGGAGAAGCCGCTGATCAATCTCGAATCGGCGGTGAATCATCCCTGTCAGGCACTCGCCGACTGGAAGACCCTGGACGACATCGCCGTGCCGCAGCGCGCGAAATTCGTGCTCTCCTGGGCCAACCATCCGCGAGTCACGCCGATTGCCGTACCGGCTGCCACCGTGCACATGGCCGCGCAACGCGGCATGGAAGTTGTGGTGCTGAGGCCGGAGGGCTTTGCGCTGCCACCAGAAATCATGGACAAGGCGCGCGCCGCGGCGGCCGCATCGGGCGGTTCGGTACGCGAGACTCAGGATCGCAGTGAGGCGCTCGCCGGCGCCCACGTGCTCTACGCCAAGGAGTGGGGTTCGACCACGCATTACGGTGACTCGGCCGGCGATGCCGCGCTGCGAGCGAATCTCGCAGACTGGTGCGTACGCGAAGACTGGTTCACCGGTGCCGCGGCAGACTGCAAGTTCATGCACTGCCTGCCCGTGCGCCGCAACGTCGCCGTGGCCGATGAAGTACTCGATGGTCCGCGCAGCATCGTGCTGCGCGAAGCCCACAACCGCTTGACGGCACAGATGGCGGTATTGCACCGCTTACTCGCCTGAACTCGCCCCTGCCTGGAGTGTCCTACCGATGATCATGCACCGAGCCGATCCTTCCGCAGTCATTCGCGCGCTGCGCGGCGCAGCGCCCTACATCCGCCTCTACAAGGGCAAGACCTTCGTGGTGAAGGCCGGCGGCGGCGTATTTGGCGATGCGGAGGCCACCCGCGCACTCGTCGAACAGATCGCCATCCTGCATTCACTCGGCATCCGTGTGGTGTTCGTACACGGCGGGGGACCGCAGCTCACCGAGGTCACCGAAAAACTCGGCGTGCCTACACAGATGATCGAAGGTCGTCGGATCACCGATGCGCGCTCCATCGATGCCACGGCCATGGTCCTGAGCGGCCTCATCAATACACGCATCCTCGCCGTGTGCCGCGAGCTCGAGATCCCCGCCATCGGCATCAGTGGCGTGGACGCCGGCCTCGTGCAGGCGCACAAACGTGCGCCGGTGAAGTTGCAGACCGGTGACGGCATGGTCGACTACGGCCTCGTCGGCGATATCGATTACATCGACACCGACGTGATCCGCAAGCTGCTCGACAACGGCTTGATGCCCGTGATCTCACCGCTCTCGAGCGACGACGCCGGCACCCTGCTCAACATCAACGCGGACACGGTGGCCTCGGCCATCGGTGCCGCGCTCGGTGCGGAAAAGCTGCTGCTGTGCACCGGCGCACCCGGCATCCTGCAGAACGTCGAAGACCCCACATCTGTAATCTCGTACACCGATCTGGCAGGACTGCAGCGACTGCGTAACGAAAAGCGCATCGTCGACGGCATGCTGCCGAAGGCCAAAGCCATCGAAAATGCCATCACGGGCGGGGTCAAGCGCGTCCACGTGATCTCGTACAAGTCGCCCGATGCCATCCTCGCCGAAGTGTTCACCAACGAGGGTACGGGTACGCTGGTCGTGGCCGACGTGCAGAAACTCGCTCCGGCTGAGCTTGCAGCCGGCGGTCCCGCGAGCGCATGAGTCGGCTGTGGGACAAGGGCGCACCGCTCGATGAGCGCGTGCTGCACTACACCGCAGGGGAAGATCACGCCCTCGACGAACGGCTCGTCGCCTACGACGCGCGCGCTTCGATCGCGCACGCGCAGATGTTGCACGATCAGGGATTGCTGTCATCCGCCGACTGCGAAGCTATCGAGCAAGGCCTCGAGGCGCTCGCCGCGGCGCATGCGCAAGGCGCATGGCGTATCGAGTTGGCCGATGAAGACGGGCAGACGGCGCTGGAGAAGCGACTCACGGCGCTCATCGGCGCCGCGGGCGGGCGTGTGCACCTTGGCCGTTCGCGCAACGATCAGGTGTTGGCCGCACTGCGCCTCTACATGCGCGACGCATCGCTGCAACTGGCCGAAGCGGCCGAGGCGGTCGCCGCTGCGTTGACACGGCTCGCTGCGCGCGAGGGCGATCTGGCGCTGCCGGGCTACACCCACATGCAGCAGGCGATGCCAAGCTCCGTGGAATTGTGGGCGGGCGGCTTTGCCGCAGAACTGCGTGATGATGCGGCGGGCCTTCGCGCCGTGCAGCGACGCATCGGCAAAAATCCGCTCGGCTCTGCGGCAGGCTACGGCACGCCCGGTCTGCCGCTCGATCGCGAAGCGACCCGCCAAGCGCTCGATTTCGAGACGGTGCACGAACCGGTGACGGCGGTGCAGCTGTCGCGTGGCAAGGCCGAATCGCAGCTGCTCTTCGAAATCACCTTGCTCATGCAGGATCTCGGTCGCTTTGCGGCCGACGTGTGTTTGTTCTACACGCAGGAGTTCGCGTTCCTGCATCTGCCCGAGCAGTTCACGACCGGCTCCTCGATCATGCCGCAGAAGCGCAACCCCGACGTGTTCGAGCTGCTGCGTGGGCGCAGCGCCACGGCACAGGGCTGCCTGCTCGAGGCGCTCGCGATCGTCGCCAAGTTGCCCTCGGGCTACCAGCGCGATCTGCAATTGCTTAAGGCACCGCTCTTTCGTGGGATCGATCTGGCACTCGCGAGCACAGCCATCCTCGTGCCGGCGATCGATGCGATGGGTTTTCGGGCGGACAACATCCGCCTCGATCCGGCGATCCATGCGGCCGAGAGAGCGAATGAACTCGTGGTACGCGAGGGCATCCCGTTTCGCGAAGCGTACCGTCGCGTCGGGGCCGAGTTGCGTGGTGACTCCGGCGATGCCGACCCCTTGCATGAAGACTCCCCGCACGAAGACTCGACGCGTGTAGGCCCCGCGAACCCGTGAGCACGTACCGACACATCCCCTGGCGTCCCGGCGTCACGCTCGAGCGTCTCAATTCGTTCGCCAAAGATACGATGGTCGAGACGCTCGATATCGTCTTCACCGAGCTTGCTACCGATCATGTGAAGGCGCGCATGCCGGTGACAGCGAAGACGGTGCAGCCTCGGCGCATCCTGCACGGCGGCGCGTCGGTGGTCCTCGCCGAGACCATAGGCAGCGTAGCCGCCAACGCCTGCCTCGATGACGAACATTCGGCCGTAGGTCAGGAAATCAACGCCAACCACCTGCGTCCCGTCAAGGAAGGGGATGTCGTCACGGGGGTCGGTCGCTTGGTACACGCGGGCGCGCGCAGTCAGATCTGGCATATCGAGTTGTTCGATTCGGCCGAACAGCTAACCTGTGTTTCACGTCTGACTATGGCCGTCGTCAAGCGACGTTGATCTCAAGCCGCACGGAGCCGCCCATGCCCGACTTCGCCCGCACACCCGACCCCTCGCTCGTCACCTACACGCACGTCATCTACGGCCTGCACGGCCTGTCGGTGCTGATCGGCGTGACGGGCGCAGCGACCATCGTCGGCAGCTTCATCTTCGGGCTGCCGTCGATCATCGCCGTGATCATGAATTACCTGCGGCGCAAGGACGCCACTGGCACCTGGCTTGAATCACATTTCACCTGGCAGATCCGCACCTTCTGGTGGGCGCTGCTGTGGAGCATCGTGGTGCTCGTGGCCTCGGCACCGCTGATGCTGCTCATCGTGGGTTTCTTCACTGCCGCCTTCGGCCTGATGCTCGTGGGTCTTTGGGTGCTGTACCGCGTACTGCGCGGCTGGCTCGCACTGCGCGACGTTCGTACCCTGCCCACCGATGGAGCGATGCGCGCATGACAGCACATCGTTGCGAGGGTGGGCATCGCGGGCCGTATCGCCGCATTGCAACCGTCGGGAGAGTTGCGACGGTCGTCCTCGCCGCACTGCTCGGCGGATGCGGGCAACTGGGGCCGCTGTACCTGCCTCCGCCAGCGACCGAAGTCGTCACCCGTCCCGCGGTGGACTCGCCAGCTACGACACCCCGCACACCCCCGCCCGAAACGCCGAGGCACTGATCCGGCACGCGGACCGCCTGAGGCGGCCGTCCCGCGATATAATGAACCCGTCTGGTGATCCCGCCATCACCCAACAGCCCATCACAAACAGGAAGTGACCATGAAGTCTGACAAGCTCACCCGCCGTCAGGTACTCGGTGCCACGGTGCTCGGTCTGCCCGCCATTCCGGTCGTCGTCGAAACGGCTTTCGCCCAGGCGAAGCCCGCCGCCGGTGCCCTGCCCGTGCTCAGCCCCACCGAACCGGCTGCCAAGGCCCTCGGCTATACCGAAGATGCCACCAAGGTCGATGCCAAGGCCAACCCCAACTACAAGAAAGGCCAGCACTGCGGCAACTGCCTGCAATGGGCGGATAAGGACCGCAAGGCTCCGCTCGCCAAGTGCAACCTCTTCCCGGGCAAGATGGTCAAGAACCCGGGCTGGTGCAAAGTCTGGGTGAAGGCACCCGGCGTCGCCTGAAGCCATGCGTGAACGCCGGGCAGAAGCGTGTCGCGCGCTGCCCGGCGTTCGCTTTCCTCTATGGGCGAGTTTCGCTCTCGCCTTGTTGCTGTCGGCCTGCGCACCCGCGCCAGAGCCATTCAATTCCACCGAAGTCAGCGGCATCGATTACGGCCGCGGTCTGCGTATCGCCGATACGAGCGGACAACCGCGCAGCCTCGAGGACTTCGCCGATGCGGTCACGGTGGTGTTCTTCGGGTTCACCAGTTGCCCGGATATTTGCCCCAGCACCTTACTGCGACTCAAGCAAGCGCGTGACGCGCTCGGCGCCGATGCGCAACACGTCAAGGTGTTGCTCGTCAGCGTCGACCCGCAACGCGATTCGCCTGAGCAACTACGCGCGTACCTCGATAATTTCGACCCCTCTTTCGTTGGCCTGCGACCCACCCC
>CAISHQ010000035.1 GCA_903885195.1 uncultured Pseudomonadota bacterium
GGGATGCGCTCCTCATGCGGCAAAGGGTTCGCCTCCGCCTCATCGAGCCAGCCGAACCAACGATCGACGAATTCCTTGAGATAGCTCTCGCAGGTGGCGATGTTCTCCTCGGTCAGATCGCCCATGACGCTGGTGCAGACGGGCGACATCAGTCCACGCAGGTACGTGCCATGGCTCCAGTTCCAGGTGAAGTTCGGCAGTCCGCGAAAGCGGATCGCGCTGGCGTTGGCGGGCTCGTAGTACTTGTTGACGTAGTCGAGGTTCATGCGCAGATCAACGCGCGGCGTGTAGTCCGCATAAAAAAACAGCTTCGGCACGGTACCGAAGATCACCACGAGGTGAGGTACGCGATTTTGCTGTGACAGGTACACGGTCGCGTTCATGTCGAGCAGGCTCGCCTTGCGATTGCCAAGCCACGAGTGCACCAGCCACTCGACGCGCGGCCCGCTCCAGGCGTTGAACGAGCCCTCCATCGACTGATCGAGCGAGGTGAAGTACTCGTGCCCGATCGTCGAGGGATGGCGTGTCACGGCAAAGCGTTGCTTGACCCGCTCGACGATGCCCGAGTGGATGCCCCAGCAACGCTCCCAGGCGCGACTGACGTCGACGTTGGGTTGCTCGGCGAGGAATTCGGTGATGGTCTTGATGTCGAGTTTCGTGTTGGTCATGGCATCCCCCTCAAGGATCAAGGTAGCCCCGAAGTCATCGTGCCGGCAGCGCTTGACCGCAGCGTGTTCGAGGCGCGGTCGGTGGGGACGGGCGGTCGGTGACTCTGCTAGCCTGTCCTGCGGAGATGCCTCTTGCATCCACGTGGAGTGCCTGTCAGTGAAGCGCGAGTCCCACATCGATCGACGTCGTTTTCTGCAGGCTGCGGGCGCCGCGGCGACCCTGCCACTTCTCAGTTCCTGTGACCAGCCAGGCTCGGGAACGAACCGCCCGCCCGGCATTCCGCTCAGCGCCTTCGATGGTGACAGCACGGCGCTCGAGGTGACCGAAGGCGTGGATCTTTCCGGCAAGACGGTGCTCGTCACCGGCGCGACCTCCGGACTCGGTCTGGAGACGATGCGGGTGCTCGCCTTGCGCGGCGCGCACGTCATCGGCACGGGACGAACGCTCGAGAAGGCCAAGGCTGCCTGTGGCAGCGTCAGCGGCCGCACCACCCCGGTTGCGCTCGAACTTGAGCGCTGGGAGACCGTGGTATCCGCGACCGAACTGATTCGAACGCTCGGCATGCCGATCGACATGCTGATCTGCAACGCCGGCATCATGGCAATGCCGACACCCGAGCAGGTCTACGGCATCGAGAAGCATTTCGTGGTCAATCACCTCGGGCACTTTTTGCTCGTCAACCGCCTGCTCGAGCAGGTCAAGGCTGCCTCTCAGGGTCGTGTCGTCGTGGTCTCGAGTCTCGGATACCAATGGGCGCCACCCGCGGGCATCGAGTTCGACAACCTCGATGGCCGGCGCGGCTACGAGCCCAACAAGATGTATGGCCAGTCGAAGCTCGCCAATGCCCTGTTTTCGCTGGAGCTTGCCCGGCAGTTGCGCGAGGCGGGTTCCTCGGCAACCTCCAATTCAGTGCACCCCGGCATCATCAACACCAACCTCGGCCGGCATTTCGATGCGTGGAAACGTGTGCTGTCCAAGCTCATCGGTTGGACGTTCATGAAGTCGGTCGAGGCGGGTGCCGCGACGAGTTGCTACGTGGCTACGGCACCGGCGCTCGCCGGTGTGTCGGGGCACTACTTTGAGGACTGCAACCCCGTGGTGCCGCAGCCCGGCAAGCATATGGACGATCTCGCGCTGGCGGCGCGACTGTGGCAGAAGTCGACCGAACTGGTTGGGGAGTATCTCGCATGACATTCTTTGCACGCGTTCTTGGAGTGATTGCAGTGGCTCTTTGCGCCCAGGCAGCCCTCGCCCAGGATGTGGCGACGGTCGCCGCCCGGGCACAAACGGCCTACTTCGCAGGCAGCGCCGCCGAACTCATCAAGCTCGGCGACACCGTCGGCACCTGGGCCAAGTCAGCCAATACGCGCGAGCAGTATGCGTACGCGTTCGTGCAGTTCCGTCTGTTGCAGTTGTCGGTGATCGCCAAGCGCAAGGACGATGCTTCCAAGTCAGGGGACGCCTGCGTCGGCACGCTCGATGCTCTGCTCAAGCGCGAACCCAAATCGGCTGAGGGGCATGCGTTGCAATCGGCCTGCTTCGGTTATCTCGCCAATCTCGGCGGCTTTGCCGCCATCCGCAACGGCTCGCGCAGTGGCAAGACCATGGAGGCCGCGTTGGCACTCGAACCTCGCAACCCGCGCGTCGTTCTGGTTGATGGTTTCGGCGTGTACTTCCGCCCAAAATTCGTCGGCGGCGACAAGGCCAAGGGCTGCCAGCGCTTTGCCGAAGCAGCGGCCGGTTTTGAGGCAGCGCGATCTACGGGCGTTCCTTCGTCGATGGGCATCGACTGGGGTGCGGCCGAGGCGCACTACTGGATCGGGCGATGTGCCAAGGATGCGGGCGATGCCGCAGGTGCGCGACGCGCGTTCGACAAAGCGCTCGGTATTGCGCCGGATTTCGTCGCGGCTAAACGCGGCTAAACGCGGCTAAGAGGCGCTTAGAACAC
>CAISHQ010000036.1 GCA_903885195.1 uncultured Pseudomonadota bacterium
AGCACGCCAGCGAGTTTCAGCTGCACGAGCATACGATCGAGACGATAGGGCGCTTCCTGCACATCCTCCAAAAAGAGGATCGAGTCGGTGAAATCGGGCAGATACGGCGAGCCCACAATGGCCGTGAGCACGGTCAGATTACCGCCCAGCAACCGACCGCGCGCCTTGCCCGGATGCAGCGTACGCGTGCGATGCTCGGTGGGTACGAGAGCACGGGTCGCCTCGCGCGGGTTCGCGAACAAGGCCGCCTCGCCCTCCCAGGTGATCCGCTTCAACCACTCGACGTTGGTGCGGTTCCACTCACTCGCCCCGTTCGGGCCGTGGAAGGTGACAAGACCCGTGCGTGCGTGCAGCGCGAGCAACAGCGCCGTGATGTCGCTATAGCCGATCAAGGCCTTGGGGCTGCGTGCCACCGCATCGAAGTCGATGAGCGGCAACAACCGCGCCGCGCCCCACCCGCCGCGTATGCAATGAATTGCCTTGACCTCGGGATCGCGAAACATGGCGTTGAGGTCGGCCGCTCGATCGGCGTCGCGCCCGGCAAGATAACCATAGCGATCGTTGACATGAGCGCCGAGCTTGCCCTTGAGCCCCAACGCGGCCAGCGCTTCGAGCAGCACATCGAGATCGAGCGGATCCCAGTTGGCGCTCGAGGGAATCATCAAGCCGATCGTGTCGCCGGTCCGGATGCGCGGCGGCTTCACAGCGCGTTTGCGGGCCAACGCCCCAGGCGGTGTCGGCGCGGCGCCGCGCTGTGCCGGCGCAGTTTGGCCGGCCCCACCCATTAGCGGAACAAACGCCGCAAGCGCGGCGGCCTTGAGCACATCACGTCGGGAGTTCATGGCTCGTCAGTATACGACCCTCGTCCTGCCAATGCCGACGCCAAATGGAACTGCCCTTCAGCCACTCGAACCAGAGCACCGAGGCGACACCGGCCGCGAGTGCGGGCAGCAGATCACGCAGATTGACCGGACCGAAATCGAACAGTTCACGGATCGGCGAAATCGCAAGTGCAGCAGCGAGGAACAGCACGCCGAACCCGGTGACCCATGCCAAGGCCGCATTCGGTTGGCGCAGCATGTGCCACAGCGAGTGAGTCCACGAACGGTTGACGATGATCAGGGCGATCACCGCGACGACCAGCGTCGCAAACGTCAATGCCCGAGCGACGTCAGCCCCGTGCACGGGCAGCGCGAGCAGGAACACGCTCGCACAAACGATGAGCATGCTGGCTCCTTGCAGCAAGGCCATGACGACAAGGCCTCGCGAAAACAGGCGGCTACCCACAGGGCGCGGCGGACGGCGCATGACCCCACTCTCCTCTCGCTCGGCCTCAAAGATCAGCGCGCAGGCCGGGTCGATGATGAGCTCGAGAAACACGATGTGCAGCGGCAGCAACAGCAAAGGCCAGGCGCTCTCCAGCACAGGCAGCATGGAAAGCCCTGCGATCGGCACGTGCACGGCGAGGATGAAGACACTCGCCTTGCGGATGTTGTCGTAGATCCGCCGACCGAGTCGCATCGCCGTCACGATGGAGGCGAACGAGTCATCCAGCAACACGAGCGCAGCCGCCTCGCGCGCGACATCGGTGCCCCGTCGGCCCATGGCGATGCCGATGTGCGCAGCCTTCAGTGCCGGCGCATCGTTAACCCCATCGCCCGTCATCGCGACGACGTCGCCCCTCGCCTTCAGTGCCTCGATGATGCGCAGCTTCTGTTCCGGCAGCACTCGCGCAAACACATTGATCCGTGCGATGCGCGGTGCAAGCGATGCGGCATCGAGCTGCGCGAGCTCCGCGCCGGTCATGACCTCGATATCCGCCCCGAAACCGGCCGCGCGCGCCGTCGCCCGTGCCGTGGCCGGATAGTCTCCCGTGATCATCACCACTCGCACGCCGGCTGCCTGACACTCGGCGACCGCCCGTGGGACCTCTGCCCGCAAAGGATCGACGAAGGCGAGCAAGCCCACCCACCGCCAGCGAGCCTCGGAGCTCTCAGAGTGCTGCTCAGCCACCGCAAGCACCCGCAAGCCCTGCTCTGCGAGCCCGGCCACCTCGCTCTCGATGCGGGACCACTCGTCATTCTCCAAACCGCAAAGCCGCGCGATCGACTCGGGTGCGCCTTTGGCCGCTTGCCATTGCTGCAGCGAGACCGACTCCCGCCAGTGCCGAATCAACACCGGTCGCTGCGGCGAATGAGGTTCCTCATGCAGCAACTCGGCAGCATCGTCTGCGAGCCGCACGCCAAAACGCCGCGCCGCCTCGCCGACCGCACGATCCATCGGATCATGCCCGACCAAACGACTCGCCCACGCGCTCACACGCAGCAGATGCAGTGCGCCGGGCGGTAACTGCTCGAGCACGGCGAGCTCGTGCTCCTCGCCCGCGCAACGCAGACGCGTCAGCGCCATGCGGTTCTCCGTCAGGGTGCCGGTCTTATCCACGCACAGCACCGTCGCTGACCCCAGCGCCTCGATCGCCGGCATACGCCGCGTCAGCACCTGGTGCCGACCGATGCGCCATGCACCAAGCGCGAGAAACACCGTCAGCACCACCGGGAACTCTTCGGGGATCATCGACATCGCCATCGCAATGCCCGCAAGCCCACCCTCGCGCCATGCCGAGACATCGCCACCCCGCGTCAGCGCGTAGGTAACGCCGACCAGCACACAGGCGAGCAAACCCGCCACCGCCAACACCCGCACCACCCGGCGCGTCTCGCGCTGCAATGGCGTGATTTCCGGGGTCACGGCGCCGAGCGAACAGCTGATCAAGGCGAGTTCGGTGGCCGCGCCCACGGCGATCACCTCGCAGAGGCCATGCCCCGCCGTCACCAACGTACCGCTGTAGAGTCCGGCGTGATCGTCACCCCCGGGGCGCTGCAGCATCGAGGCTTCGAGGGAGGCACGCTTGCGCACCGGCACCGATTCTCCCGTGAGCACCGACTCATCCACCGTCAGCAACGCCGACTGCCGCAGCAGTGCATCGGCCGGAACACGATCACCCTCGTTGAGCAGTACGAGATCTCCCACCACGAGCTCTCGCGCTGCAATGCGACGCTCGACGCCATCACGCAGTACGAGCGCGCGAGGGCTCGCAAGGCCGCCCAGCGCCTCAAGCGCGCGCTCCGTACGACGCTCCTGCACCACGGTCAGCGTCACCACGAATCCGACGCACACCAGCAACAGAGCCCCGTCGGCCGGCTCACCCATCAACGCATAGAGCAGCGCGCCCGCGAGTAGCAACCCGATCATGGGTTCGCTCAGCACCTCGAGCAGTAGCCGGTACCATCCGGGCGAGCGCGTCTCGGGCAAGGCGTTGGGCCCATCGCGACTGAGCCGGGCGGCGGCATCGGCGCTCGAGAGACCGGTGGTCAGCGCATCGCCACGCCCCATGTCTATGGGATCAAGAATCATAGGTCGCAAAGATGCGCCTCGACTCATCATGCAATCAAGAGATATGCAACCAGACGCTCAACGGATTGCATTGATCGTTGAAGACGACCCGACCTTCGGCGAGGTCATGCTCAGCCCCGTGCATCAACTGTTCGCTGGTTGGCAGGCTGCGATGGTGGATCTTGGCTTGTCGGATGTCAGTTGCGATCTCCACGGTGCAGACCCATATCCGCAACCTCTACCGCAAGCTCGACGTGCACTCGCAGGTGCAGGCCGTGACGAAGGCGCAGGATCGCGGCTTGATCTGAGTACTGAACTCAGCGCCGCACGAGATCAAGAACCTCGGTGGCGTTGAGCGTGCTCGCGCGCTCACGGATGGTGGGCAGATACTCCTGCTGCATCTGCCGCGCAGGCTGCAACAGTTCCTGATACGTCTGCTTGAGCAGCGCCGTGCTCATCACCCGACCACCTGCGTAGTAACGCTTGGCCAAATGACCGAGCGCATAGGTGCTCGCGAACGAGAAGGCCATGCCGGTTGCGGCGCGTGACAGCCCGCCCATCGTCTTGCCCGCCGCCTTGCCGATGAGTCCACCGATGAGCTTGCGACCGATCTGCTCGACGTACTGGGACGTCAGACCGACGCCGACGGTAGCGAGGAATTCCTTTATGTGACCTTGATCGAGCTCGACCCCGTGCGCCTTGCCAATGCGGTACACGAGCCGCACCTGCAGCGGGATGATCGCCATCGAAGCCCAGGACTGGGGCAGCAATTCCAAGGCCCCGTTCAGGATTGCGGTGTTGAGGATGGTCTTGTCGAGTTCGGCTGAGGCGGGTCCGGGTGCCGCAGCAGGTGCCACGACAGCCTTGGGCATTGCCGCGGTCGCCACGGCCGCGTAGGCCGCTGCGCCACCCACTGCTGCAGCGCCGGCGATCGCCGCCGACTGGGACTCGTGCGCGCTCGCCGCCGCATCGCCCTGCAGGCCCAACTGGTTGCGCAGGCCCTCGAGAAAGGTCGCCTCGGCCGGATTGCGCACTCCGTCAGCCTCGCAAACGCAGACTGCCAGTTCATAAGCGAGCTGACGATGCTCGAGTTCGCGCAGGGTCGCAACGGCTTGCGCCAGCGTGACGCGGCGCAGCAGCACATCCTGGTAGACACCGGCCAAGGAGGCGCCCGCCCCCGCCAGAGATTCGGCGGCCTCGCGAATGGATTCGCGCTCGGCGTCGGCCTTTTGGCCATCGACGAGTGCAGCGTGGATGAGGATGTTCAGTACGGCGCGTTGTTCGGCAGCGTTCATTAAGTTTCCGTAGGACAGCCTGTAACAGGCCGATAGACGCGCAATGCGAAGTAAAGTTCCATTCATGAACGCCGATCCGTCGTCCTCCACGCCACCGTCGTCGCCTACGCCGCTGCCCCTCGCCCGCCTCGGGCTCGCCTTGCTGCAGGCCGCAGCCCTCTGGGGACTGCACCAGTCGATCAACTCTGGGCAATGGCCGGCGACATCCCCAGGCTGGTTGCTGTCCGCCTATCTCGTCAGCGTGCTGCTGCCGCTCACGCTGCTCGTGCTCGCCGAGCATTGGCGGACGCGAACGCTCTGGATCATCGCGATGTCGTTGACCCTCATCGGCCTACTCGCCGGTCACAACACCGCCGCCGGGGTACGCATCAGCGCCGATGGCATCGACGAGCGCTATCCGGCTGCCTTTGCAGGTGCGGTGCTGCCGGTGTTGATCGCCTGGTTCGTCATGCTGCCCTGGGTGCGTGCGCGCCTCGAGACGGGGCAGTGGGTACCACCCTACCCGGAGCTTTTTCGCATCGTCTGGCGCACCTGCCTGAGCCTGGCCGAGGCGGCGCTATTCACCCTGCTCTTTTGGGCGCTGCTCGCGCTCGGCGCCGCCCTGCTCGACACGCTCGGCATCACGCTGCTCAAAGAATGGATCACCGATCCACGCTTCGCCTATCCCGCAAGCACGGTGGCGGTGGCGCTCGCCATCCATCTCATCGGCCGGACCGATCGACTGATCGACGGTGTTCTTCAGCAACTGCTGGGCTTGATGCAATGGCTGCTGCCTCTGGCGGCCCTGATCGTCATCGTCTTCACGCTCGCCCTGCTGCCCCGCCTGCCCACACTGTGGGTCGATGGGCAGCGGGTGATGGATAGCGCTTGGTTGCTGTGGCTGGTCGCAGCCACGGCGCTGCTCTTCAACGCAGCCTTCAGCGACGGTGAACGCCCCCCGGTGTATGGCCGCTGGCTGGCGATCGCGCTGCGCGCCGTGCCGCCTCTGCTCGTCATCGTGGCGGCGACCGCGCTGTTCTCGATCACGCTGCGAGTGCTCGATCTCGGTCTGACCGTACCTCGCTACTGGGCCTGGATCACGGCCGTGTTTGCGCTGCTCTATTCGGCTGGCTATGCCGCTGCGGCCCTGCGACCCGGCAGATGGCTGGCAGGGATGGCGCCCGTCAACATCGCACTCGCCGTTGCCTTGGTGGCCGTCGTCTTGCTCAGCCTCACGCCGCTCGCCAATCCCCTGCAAGTGTCGATTCGTAGCCAAACTGCCATCGCGCAACACGGAAACATCGAAGCCCGTGAGGGTGCGCGCGCTTTTCTCGCCTTCGAGGGCAGCGCGGCGGAGCGCTACCGAGTCTGGCGCAGCACGCTGCGAGTGATGCCGGGCGGCAGCGTCGATGCGGCACTCGAATCACGGCTACGCGAAGAGTTCGAGCGGGCGCCGCGACTGCTCGCGGGCCCCACGAGCGGGCCTCGACCCACACTGCTTTGGCTCGACATGGACACCGATGGTGAGCGGGACGCCTTGCTCGTCACCGGCGCACAGGACTATCGCTTGTTCACGCGCAGCGGCGGCAGCTGGCTGCTGAACTCGGGTGGCTGGCTGCAGGCGATTCCGGAGCGTGGACGCCACAGCACGTCGATACCCCGCGAGGCCTTCAATACGGCGCTGAAGGACGGGGATTTCGGTACGCTGCCGCCTGTGGTGCAGGAGTTGCGCGCGGGCGCACACCGCTACCAACTGCAACCTGTCTTACGGTGAGGGACCGACGCGCCATGGAAATCGACATCATCCTCGAACCGGACCTGACGCCGCGCCAAGTGGCCGAGCTCGGGCAGAAGGCCGAACAGTACGGCGTGCGCGCCATCTGGTCCTCCAACTACTTCGCACACTGGGATTGCTTCCTCTCGCTCGTGCCACTCGTGCAGGCGACCTCTCGCCTGCTCATCGGACCCCTGGCGGTCAGCCCGTTCGAAATGCACCCGCTGAAGATCGCCAACAGCCTGCTCTCGCTCAACGAAATGTGTGGCGGTCGAGCGGTGATCGCCATGGGCGCAGGCGAGGGCAACATCGACTGCATGGGCATCGAGCGACCGGAGAAGCTCGTGCGCGCCACCCGTGAGGGCATCGAGATCGTGCGCGGTGCGGGTCGCGGCAAACTCGCCAAGGGATTCAAGGGCGAAGACTTCGTGGTGAACCTGCCTTGCGCCTACAACTGGTTGAGCGCCCCGCAACCGCCGCTCGTGTACGGCACGGCATACCGTGGACAGATGATGCGCATGGAGGCTCGCGTGTGCGATGGCGTGTTCATCGGCTGCACGCCCCCCGAGGTGATGGCGAAGGCGATGCTCGATGTGCAGGAAGGCGCTGCGAAGCGCGAGCCCGACATGGGCCCGCTGCACACGAACACGTTCTGGGCCTGGCACTTGAAGCGCAACCGCGCCGATGGCTATCGCGAATCGCGGCGCGAACTGCCGTGGCGAGCCATCAAGCTGCAAAAGGAACTGATCATGCAGTGCCTCACGGAGGAGGAAGCCCAGTTGGTGCGCGACCACTACGACAAGTTCGTCGCCGCCTGGTTTGACCGCTCGGGCAACATTCAAGGGCTACCCGAGGACATTCCGAATCGTCTCTGCGAGTACTTCACCTCGACCGGCGGCCTCGAAGACCTCGATCGCGAGATCGAGCGTTTCAAGTTGTTCGGCAAGGCCGGGCTGACGGAGTGCGCGCTACGCCTGCACGATGATCCGATGGAAGCGCTCGACATCATCGGCGAGCACGTGATCCCCAAGCTGCGCTGAGGGCGGTTCCGCGTAGAGCGTGGTGCGCTGACGCGGCGTGCGGCCGATGGAACTGATCGCCTCGCGCATCCCCGAGGGGGTCATCTGCTGACCGTTCACGCCGCCTGCGGCACGCGTGATGGATTCGTCCATCAGCACGCCCCCCAGATCGTTTGCTCCAGCTTGCAGCGCCTGTAGCGCCCCGTCGCGACCAAGCTTGACCCATGAGGCCTGCACGTTACGCAGCACGGGTTCAAGCGCGAGACGCGCCACCGCATGCATGAGCATCGACTCGCGCCAGGTCGGCCCGCTGCGCGCGAGGCCCTTGCGCCACAGTGGCGCTTCCATGTGCACGAACGGCAGGGGCACGAACTCGGTGAAGCCACCGGTTTCACGTTGCAGCGCCCTAATCGCGAGCAGATGCCGTGCCCAGTGCCGCGGTTCCTCCACGTGACCGAACATGATCGTGGCGGTGCTGCGCAAGCCCGTGGCGTGAGCATCGCGCATCACGCCGAGCCACTCGGCCGTATTTAACTTATCCGCGCAAATGATCTCGCGCACATCGTCGCTGAGGATCTCGGCCGCCGTACCCGGCAAACTGCGCAGACCCGCCGCCGCCAGTCGCTCGAGGTAGGCGCGAACCGTGAGACCCAGCGTCTCGGCGCCGTGGGTGATCTCGAGCGGCGAGAAGGCATGAACGTGAATCTGCGGCGCCGCCTCGCGCGCCGCCTGCAGGATTGCAAGGTAGGTGTGCCCGTCGAACGAGGGGTGAATGCCTCCCTGCAGGCATACCTCCGTAGCGCCCCGCGCGGCGGCTTCGGCCACGCGCCGGCCGATCTCCTCGAGGTCGAGCCGATAGCCGGGTCCGCGCAGCGCGCGGGCGCTGCGCCCTTTTGCGAACGCACAAAATCCACAGGAATACGTGCAGATGTTCGTGTAGTTGATGTTGCGGTTGACGACATACGTCACGGTGTCACTGCAACGCGTGCGCCGCAGGTCGTCCGCCGCACGGATCACGGCGTGGAACTCCGCACCATCGGCGGCGAAGAGTCGCTGCAACCCCTCCTCGCTCGGCGTATCGCCTTCCAGACACTGACGCAGCGTTGCCGCGACCTCCGCCGACACGGCGCCGCGCGGTGCTGCCCCCTGCGCCAAGGTCACGTAGCGCGCGAGCGGTGGATCACCCGCCCCCGCGTGCCACTCGCGCTCGGCGGCGTAGCCTTCGCTGTCGAGCCGACGCAACACAGCGGTATGCAGCGAAGGATCGAGCCAGCGCTTGGGTTCGCGCGCGAACGAGGGAATGATCGGCAGACGCTGCACGAGCCAACGACCCGCTGCAGCGGTCTGCTCTGCAAGCGCCTCGAGATGCGGCCAGGGCGCTTCCGGATTGACATGATCCGGTGTCACCGGCGACACACCGCCCCAATCGTTGAGACCCGCCGCGATCAGCGCCGGCAGTGAACCGGCACTCAAATTCGGCGGCGCCTGCAGCGACATGCGCGGCCCAAAGATTAAACGCGCAACCGCCAAGGTCCACTGCAACTCGGTCAGCGAAGGTTCAGTGTGCTGGGCCATGCGCGTGCCAGGCTTGGCGCGGAAGTTCTGCACGATGACTTCCTGGATGTGGCCGTAGCGTTCATGCAGCGCGCGGATCGCAAGCAGCGTGTCGATCCGTTCGAGTCGGGTCTCGCCGATGCCGATCAGCAGACCCGTAGTGAACGGGATCTGCAGCTCGCCTGCATCGCTGATGGTCTGCAAACGCGTCGCGGGCCACTTGTCCGGCGAGCGATGATGCGGCCCACCCTTCTGGCTCAGTCGATCGGCGGCGGTCTCGAGCATGATGCCCATCGAAGCCGACACAGGCCTCAAGGCCGTGAGCTCCGCGCGATTCATCACACCCGGGTTCAGATGCGGCAGCAGACCTGTTTCGGTGAACACTCGCTCGGCGGCATGACGGAGGTAATCGAGCGTGCTCGCGTAGCCGAGTCGCTCCAAGGCTTCGCGGGCCGAGCGATACCGCAACTCCGGCTTGTCGCCGAGCGTGAACAAGGCTTCGTCGCATCCGGCGCTTGCACCCGCGCGGGCGATGCGCAGCACTTCGTCCATCTCGAGGTAGGCGCTCGATCCTTTGGCAGGGGGCGCCGCGAAAGTGCAGTAATGACACACGTCACGGCACAGATGCGTGAGCGGGATGAACACCTTGCGCGAATAGCCGACCCGCAACCCGAAGCCTTCGACCGTGAGCTCGGAGGCCCGCGCCAGCAAGGCAGGCAAATCGTCTTCGTCTGCAAGCAGGCGAGCCACCTCGACGGGCATCAGCTCGGCGCCGAGGTCGGTTGGCACATCGACGTCGTGCGACAAGCCCGGCACCTCGATGCGCGCGACCTTGAGTCCCAAGCGCCGCGCGGCGTCGGCGTGCGCTGCGGCGCTGCCCGGCCCGTACTGCGGCATCAGGCGGATGGGCAAACGCAGCCACAGCGCGTTCGTGCCCTCGCCCCGACGATCGGGAACGACCGCCACGTCGAGCTCCCGCGAGCGCTCGATCAGCCGGTCGATTTCCTCGGCCGTGACCTGCGGGGCATCGGCCGCCACGACGAGCATCGCCGAAGCACCCTGCGCGGCCAGCTGCGTCTGTGCGAGACGCACTGCCGCGTTCAAGCCCGTGCCGTGATCGTGCAGCACCTCGATGCCCTCCGGCAGCGGCAACTGCTCGTCGGGCGTCACCACGACGATGCGATCGATACGACGGGCAGCGCCCAGCGCCGCCAACACCCGGCGCAGCATCGAGTGGACGAGCGCCGCGCGGCGCGGCGGCGAGAGCACGCCCGCGAGACGCGATTTACCCTCGCCGAGGATGCGTACCGGAACGACCGCAACGGTCACGCGCGACTCCGCGCGCGCGAGCGGGAGAGCGCCGTGGCGAGCTCCAAGGCCGCGGCGGCCACACGCTCGCGATCGGCGAGCGTGCTCATCAGCGTGTCGGTGCAGAGCACCGGCATGGCGAGTGCTTCGGCATGCGCGGCATCCGCGTGATCGAGCACGAGGCCGTCGATCAGTCCTGCGTAGTGCGAGGCGATGCTCGCCGGCGAGGCCTCGATGCCGAGTTCCTGCATGATCTTGGCGGTCGGCCCTTTAACGGCGCGCCCGCCAATAAGCGGCGAGACGGCGATGATCGGCACTCCGGACGCGCGCAGTGCCGCGCGCATGCCGGGTACGGCGAGAATCGGATCGATGCTGAGGTAGGGATTCGAGGGACAGAGAATCACCGCCTGCAAGGCCTTCGAGTGCAATACGTTCAGCAGTTCGTCGGTGGGCCGCGCCTGGGCGGCGCCCGCAAAGCGCAGGGCGCGCACCTGAGGGGTGCAGCGCAACCGCACGAAGTAATGCTGAAACTCGAGTTCCCCGGCCTCCGTATCGAGCAGCGTCGCGACCGGCGTATCGCTCATCGGCAGCAGACGACTGCGCACGCCGAAACGCTGCGCAAACTCTGCCATCAGCACCGTCAGTCGCTCACCCGCGGCCAAACGCCGCGTGCGCTCGACATGCAGCACGAGGTCGCGATCGCCGAGCAGAAACCAATCCGGACCGCCCTGCCGACGCAGCTCCTCCATGAACCCGAAGGACTCGTCGGCCCGTCCCCAGCCCTGCCCCGTATGCACGACACCGCCCAAGGTGTAGAGAAGCGTGTCGAGGTCGGGACAGATACGCAGGCCCAGATGCGTGAAGTCATCGCCCGTATTCACGAGCACCGCCAGTTCGCCCGCGGGCAACACGCGCTCGAGCCCAAGCGCGAGCTTGGCGCCACCGACGCCACCCGACAGCGCCAACACTGTACTTGCGGGAGTCAACGAAACAGATCCTCAGCCGGCGGCCGAACCAGACTCTGACCATCGGTCAGCGGCGCCGAAAAGTCCAGCCCGCGAACGTGCACAACGGGTGTGCCCTGGCTCGTCTCGCCCATCACAAGCCCCGCCCCGGCAGCCACGGCGTCGGCCAGTGCAATCTGCGTGGTCTGCATCACCCGTCCCTGCCGATCGGTCGTGCCACGCTGGTCGAGTACGGCCGGAAAACCCGCGACGCCGAGGGCGACGTTGACCGTACCCTGCCGCCATGGTCGCCCAAAACTGTCGCTGACGATGACACCGATCTCGAGCGGTGCGAAGGCCGCGCGCAGCGCCCGTGCGGACGCATCGCAATCGAGCGGCAACAACAGCACCGTATCCTCCGCATGCGGCAGGTTGGAGCGGTCGATGCCGGCATTGGCCATGACAAAACCGCTGCGGTGCCGCGTGATCAGGATGTCGGGTACCGCTCGAACCACGGCCGAGGATTCCTCGAGCACAAGCTGCACGAAGCGTGGGTCCTTGCGGACGGTAGAGGCCAGTTCGACGGCTGCGGTCGAGGGCGCGACGTCGGCGAGCCGGCGTTGCCGCCCCTCCGCCTTGGAGACGATCTTCTGCGCGATCACCAGCACGTCACCGGACTGCAACTCGATTGCAGCGGCGCGCAAAGCCTCACGGATCAGTTGCGG
The DNA here is from genome assembly GCA_903885195.1 of uncultured Pseudomonadota bacterium. Taxonomy (GTDB): domain Bacteria; phylum Pseudomonadota; class Gammaproteobacteria; order Steroidobacterales; family Steroidobacteraceae; genus UBA964. The sequence continues at coordinate 11,992 of CAISHQ010000036.1, forward strand.
CAGGTCGGCACCGGGCTCAACCTCGGGCAGGCCCGGCAGCGCGCGAAACGCGACCGGCGCGGACACTCAGCCCGCCGCGGGTGGCGTCAATTGCCCGGTGATGCGCACACCGGCGCCGTCGACCGCGTAGGTCTTGTTGAGAAAGATCAACACGGAGGTCAGTGCCTCGGCCGCGGCAGAGTTGACGAGCGCGCCGCCATGCAGGCCACGCAGACCGCATTGAGCCACCAGCCTCAACACCTGCTCGCGCGCGGCGCGTTCGTCACCGAACACCAGCACATCGCATTCGACGATCGCATCGGTGGCCAGCTTATGTGCCGCTACGTTGTGAAAGGCGGACACCACGGTCACCCCTTCACCGAGCAGCTTCTGGGCACGCACCGCTGCGCTGCCCTCAAGCGGCAACTGCACGCGCATGACCTTGGGCGGCATCAACGGCACGGTCGTATCGACCACGATCTTGCCGCGACAGCCGGGAGCGATCTCGGCCAGCGTCGTCTCCTGAGAGGCGAAAGGCACGGTGACGATGATGATCGACGCCGCCGCTGCAGCCTCGGCATTACCCAGTCCCTGCACCGGTTGACCCGTTTCCGCCTGCAACGCCGAGGCAGCGGCCGCTGCCTTGGCCGGATCGCGGGAACCGAGGATGACGGACTCGCCAGCTTTGGCAAGCCGACGCGCGATGGCGGCACCGAGCGCACCCGTGCCGCCGATAAGTGCTATGGACGTCATGAGCGCATTCTACCGATACCCCGCGATCGCCATCACAACATCGGCGACATTCGTCGAGGTGGCCTCTGTGCGGAACAAATCGCCGGCGAGTGAGAGAGCACCGTGCGAATCGTCATCGGCCAACAGCGCTGCAGGATCCGCGCCGGCTGCGCGAATGCGCGCCCAGGTTCCCCCATCGGCAAAACCGCCGGCCGCATCGGTTGGTCCATCGCGACCATCAGTGCCGGCTGCCAGAAAACAGACCGAGGGCACGCCATCGATGCGTTCGGCCAGCTGCAACGCCAGATGCTGGGCGCGACCGCCGCGCCCCTGCCCACGGACCGTCACGACGGGCTCACCGCCCGCCAACCACAACACAGGACCCGCATCTCGCTCGCGATGCGTTGAGGGCTGCGCGCACAACCGCTCTGCCCACTCGGCGGCGTGCACGCTCGTTGAGTCGTACAGCGTGCGGCCAAGTTCGTGCACCGCGATTCCGCGACGCCGCGCCTCCCGCTGCACCGCCCGCAACGAATCATCGAGGGAAGCGATGACCGCGTAGTTGTCAGGCTGCGCCGCGTCATGCTGCAGCGAAACGTGCCGTTGCAGCACACCTCGCACGCTCGAAGGCAACAGTGTCCACACACCGCGCGCCTGCAGGTTCTGAATGACTGCGTCCGGATCCCGCGTGCACTCGATGGTCGGCGCCGAGCCGATCACGGTCGGGTCATCACCGCGCACATCGGAGATCGCTACGGTGACGAACCGTGCGGGCGCCAGTCGCCGCGCCAACCCGCCCCCCTTGATCGCCGAGAGCATGCGTCGCAGAGCATTGAGTTCTTCGATCGGCGCGCCGGAGCGCATGGTCAACTCGGTGGCGCGCTGCTTGTCGGCAAGCGTGAGCCCCGAGGCGGGCACGGCGCAGAGGGCTGATGCGCCGCCGCTCAGCATCACGATGTAGCGATCTTCGACGCGTGGCGTGCCGATGAACTCGATGAGCGCGCGACCCGCCGCCTCGCTGGCGGGACCGGGCAGCGGATGCTCTCCGACGTGAATCGTCAGTGCACTGGGCGACACCGCGCCCATCAATCGGGTGGCCTGTGCTCTCGAGGCCTCATTGACGATCAGGAAGACATCGTCGGGCCGATGCCGTTCGGACAGACTGGCGATCACCCCTTCGGCCAGCGCCGCCGCGGCTTTGCCGATGCCGATCAACCGTAAACGCCCGCCGGAGTGTGGCACCGGCAGCGGCAGATTGAGGGTGCGTCCCTCCCGCTCGAAGCGCCATTCACCCTCACACACCGCGGCGTGCCTTGCGAGGACCCGTGCCCCATCGACACTGTCGACGGCAACTCGATACAACTCGCTCAGCAACGATCGAG
>CAISHQ010000037.1 GCA_903885195.1 uncultured Pseudomonadota bacterium
GCTGCTGCTCGATGAAATCGAAAAAGCGCATCCCGACGTCTTCAATCTGCTGCTGCAGGTGATGGACCATGGCACGTTGACGGACAACAACGGTCGCAAGGCCGACTTCCGTCACGTCATCATCGTCATGACCACCAATGCAGGTGCCGCCGATATGGCGCGCACGCCGATTGGTTTCATGCCCGGGGACAGCACCCCCGACGGTATGGAGGCCATCAAAAAGCTCTTTACGCCGGAGTTCCGCAACCGTCTCGATGGGGTGATCCAGTTCGGCGGGCTCGATGCCGCGACGATCGAGCGTGTCGTCGAGAAGCTCCTTGTCGAGATCGAGACGCAGCTCGAAGGCAAGCGCGTGAACCTGCTGCTCGATGACGCCTCGCGCGAGTGGCTGGCGCGTACGGGCTACGACCCGCGCATGGGTGCGCGGCCAATGGCGCGTGTCATCCAGGAGCACATCAAGCGGCCGCTCGCCGAGGAGCTACTGTTCGGCAAGTTGGTCAACGGCGGGACCGTGAAGGTCAGCGTTAAGGCCGACGGCAAGGGCCTCGATCTCGAGTGCATTCCGACTGAGGAGCCGGCTCTCGTCGACTGAGGCAGTGCGCCTGGGGGGGGCGGGTTCAAGCCCGCTGCGGTCAGTGACCGCGGTAGACGACTCAACGACCGCGGTAGACGATGCGGCCTTTGGTCAGATCGTACGGTGTGAGTTCAACCGTAACGATGTCGCCGGTAAGGATGCGGATGTAGTTCTTGCGCATCTTGCCCGAGATATGCGCCGTGACGACGTGCCCGTTCTTCAGTTTCACGCGAAAAGTGGTGTTCGGCAGCGTGTCGACGACTTCGCCGTCCATCTGGATCGCGTCTTCTTTGGACATCAGTTTGCGGGCACCCGAACTTGAAGAAGCGCGGATTCTGCCGAAACCCGCCCCGGTAAGCAAATCGGCGAGCACCGTAACCGCACTTAAGTGGTGGTGCCGAGCAGGCGCCTCAACTCGCGCAGGAACTCCTCGCGGGGCAGCGCGCGGCTGCCGAGCGAGGCCAGGTGTCTTGTGGGCATCTGGCAGTCGATGAGCTGGATGCCGAGTTCCGGTGCTGCGCGCACCAGTGCCGACAGCGCGATCTTCGAGGCATCCGTCTCGCGACTGAACATGGATTCCCCGAAAAAGACGCCCCCGAGGCGCACGCCGTAGAGTCCGCCGACGAGTTGACCTTCGCGCCAGGTTTCCACCGATTGGGCGACGCCGGCCGCATGCAGTGCGCAATAAGCCTCGTGCATTTCGGCCGTAATCCAGGTGCCGCCCCCATCGCTGTCACGCGGTGCGGCGCAGGCTTCCAGCACCGCGGCGAAAGCACTGCTCCAGCGCACCTCAAGTCCTGCATTGCGCTCGCGCTTGGCGAGGCTCCGGGAGCGGCGAAACTCGTTGGGATACAGCACTTCGCGCGGATCCGGGCTCCACCAAAGGATGGGCTGCCCTGGCGAGTACCACGGGAAGATCCCGCGCCGGTACGCCGCGATGAGCCGTTCGATCGAGAGGTCGCCGCCCGCGGCGACGAGCCCCGGCGGCTCGTCGAGTGCGGCTTCTACGGGCGGAAACGCTTCGGGATCGCCACCGGGTTCGAGCCAATGAAGGGCGCGGCGCGGGGTGCCTTTCACCATACGCTGGCGCTCACTACCTTGGCGCTCACGACGTTGGCGCTCACGTGTCGAGGTTCTGCCGGTAAGGCACGTGTTCGGCGATGCCCGCGGCATAGCGCTCGACGGCTTCGCTTTCTCGTTGCAGGTAATCGGCTATCGCCGATCGAAATCTCGGCTCGGCGATCCGATGTGCCGAGTAGGTGTAGGTCGGCTCGAAGCCGCGGCTTACCTTGTGTTCGCCCTGCGTGCCAGGCTCGAAGCGATCGAGGCGCTGCTCGATGCAGAACTCGATGCCCTGGTGGTAGCAGGTCTCGAAATGCAGGCTGTGGAAGTTTTCAGTGCATCCCCAATAGCGACCGTACAGCGTATCGCGGCCAACAAAGAACACAGCCACAGCGACAATCTCATCCCCGTGCTTGGCAAACTTGAACAGCAGCGACTCACCCATCGTGCGGGCGATTTCGAGAAACGTTTCGGCCGCCAGATACGGTTCGTTGCCGCGTCGCAGGAAGGTGACGCGGTGCAACTGCCAGGCCGTGAGGATCTCCTCGGGGCTCGCTTCGCTGCCACGGCGCGACTCGAAGGTGATGCCGGCCTCTGCCACGCGTCGCCGCTCGCGACGCGCTTTCTTGCGTTTGTCTGCGGTGAAGCTGCCGAGGAAGTCCTCGAAGTCGGCGTAGCCGCGGTTACGCCAGTGGAACTGGCAATCGTGACGCATCAACCATTCGGGATCGCGCTCGAGCAGACTGCGGTCTGCCTCGGCTGGAAAGAGAACGTGGGCCGAGGAGAGCTCTTGCTCATCGGCGTACTCGGCCAGCGATTGGATCAGCTGCCTCGAGATCAACGGCTGATCGAGATCGCTACGGACGAGGCAGCGCGGACCCGTGGCCGGTGTGAACGGTGCGGCGGCGATGAGCTTGGGGTAGTAGCGCAGTCCGTGCCGCGTATAGGCCTGGGCCCACGCGAAATCGAATACGAACTCACCGTACGAGTGCGTTTTCAACCACGCGGGCAAGGCGCCTGCGAGACCTCGATCATCCTGCAACGTGAGTACGCGGGGGCTCCAGCCCGTGCCCTCGCCGATGCATCTCGTGCGCTCGAGGGCACTGAGAAATGCGTGCCGCAGGAAGGGGTAGCCGCGGTGATCGAGCGCATCCCACTGCGCGCCATCGATGGCGTCGAGACGTTCGACGACCTGGATGCGCATCAACCGTGATCGAAGCGCTCGAGATAGCGGTCAGCATCGAGTGCCGCCATGCATCCCGAGCCCGCAGAGGTGATGGCCTGACGGTAGACGTGGTCGGCGACGTCGCCCGCGGCAAAGACACCCTCGACGCTCGTGGCCGTCGCATTGCCTGAGGTGCCGCTGCGCACGCTGAGGTAGCCGTCCTGCATGGCGAGCTGCCCCTTGAAAATGTCGGTATTGGGCGAGTGGCCGATGGCGATGAAGACACCCGTCAGCGCAAGATCCTCGCTGCCCGTGCCGTCGGTCGCGCGAACCCGCAGTCCCGTCACGCCCGATTGATCGCCGAGCACTTGATCGACCGCGTGATTCCACAGGATGCGCACCTTGCCGGCCTTTTCGCGCTCGAAGAGTCGATCTTGCATGATCTTCTCTGCGCGCAGTCGATCGCGCCGGTGAACCAGCGTGACGTGCGCAGCGATGTTGGAGAGGTACAGCGCCTCTTCAACAGCCGTGTTGCCGCCGCCCACGACCGCGACGATCTGACCGCGAAAGAAAAAACCGTCGCAGGTCGCACAGGCTGATACGCCACGACCCTTGTACGCTTCTTCGGAGTCGAGGCCGAGATATTTGGCCGATGCGCCGGTGGCGATGATCAGCGCATCGCAGGTGTACTCGCCGAGATCGCCGACCAGTCGGAACGGCCGCACATCGAGATGGGCCGTGTGGATGTGATCGTTGACGAGTTCGGTCCCAAAGCGCGTGGCGTGCGCCTTCATGCGTTCCATCAAGGCGGGGCCCATCAACCCGTGTGCATCACCGGGCCAGTTATCGACTTCGGTCGTGGTCATCAACTGACCGCCTTCCTGCAGGCCGCTGATCAGCATCGGGGCACGATTGGCTCGAGCCGCGTAGACGGCGGCCGAATACCCGGCAGGGCCTGAGCCAAGAATGATGAGTTTGCGATGTTGTGTGCTCATGGGCGAATGGTAGGGGGTTGGCGCCTCGGGCGCCATGCCGAGACGGCTCGATCGGCCTGTATCTCGATGCGCCAATCCACTAGAATCAAGGCCCTGCGACAGCATGTCGCTCCCTGCAGGGTCTCTCAAGTTGCCCGATACCGAAGCGAAGGGCGAAACGCCCGACCGGTTCACCGAAAGCGTGCGACGCGCCTTGCGCGAAGGCGCGGTCATTCTTACCGGTGCCGTGGCGCTGATGCTGTTCGTGGCGCTGCTCAGTTATCACCCCGACGACCCCGGATTCTCCTACACGGGCAGCGGGACGGCCGACATCAATAACCTCATTGGCCTGCAAGGGGCCTGGCTGGCAGACACGCTGTTTTTCCTTTTTGGCGGCCCCGCGTATCTGTTGCCGGCCATGCTTGCGGCGGCGTGCTGGCTGATGTTCCGCCGGCGCAATGCGCCCGAGCAGGCCTCGCGGTTGAACACCTTCGTGCGAGCCGGCGGCTTCGTGCTGCTGCTCGCGGCCACTTGCGCGCTGGCGACCCTGCACTTCAGTCCGGGCATCCTGCGCCAGGGCGCCGGTGGCGTGGTGGGTGGCTTGTTCGGCGGCTGGATGTCGCAGAACTTCAATTTCGTCGGCGGCACGGTGTTGCTGCTCGCCTGTGCGATGAGCGGTGTATCGCTCGCCTTCGGGTTGTCCTGGCTCGCCGTGATGGATCGATTGGGCGCAGGCTTTTGGGGTGCGATCGACTGGTTGCGCGCACGCCGGCAGCAGCAGCGGGATGTGGCCGAGGGCGAGGAGCGGCGTGCGGCCCGCAAGGAAGTGGTCGAGGTTGAAACCAAGAAGGCCGCTGCCCGACCCAAACCGCGCATCGAGGCGCCGGCTCCGCAACCGGAGAAGAGCGAGCGGGTCGAGAAGGAGCGGCAGGTGCCGCTCTTCACGGCCAAAGCCGGCGAACTGCCGCCGCTGCAACTGCTCGATGATCCTCCCGCCAAGGAATTGAGCTACTCGGCCGAAGCCCTCGAGGCCATGTCGCGTCTCGTGGAGCTCAAGCTCAAGGATTTCGGCGTCGAGGTCGAGGTGGTCGCGGTCCTGCCGGGGCCGGTCGTGACGCGCTTCGAACTGCGCCCCGCACCCGGCGTGAAGGCGAGCCAGATCAGCTCGCTCTCTAAGGATCTTGCACGCGCGCTGTCGGCGATCAGCGTGCGCGTGGTCGAGGTGATTCCGGGCAAGTCGGTCATGGGTCTTGAGATCCCGAACGAAAAGCGTGAGATCGTCACGCTCGGCGAGATCGTCAAGTCCAAGGCCTACGATGACATCAGCTCGCCGCTCGCGCTTGCGCTCGGCAAAGATATCGGCGGCGCGCCGGTGGTTGCCGACCTGCAGCGTATGCCTCACTTGCTCGTGGCGGGCACCACGGGCTCCGGCAAGTCGGTAGCCATCAACGCGATGGTGCTCTCGATGCTCTACAAGAGCACGGCCGAGGACGTGCGGCTCATCATGATCGATCCGAAGATGCTGGAGCTCTCGGTGTACGAGGGCATCCCGCATCTGCTTGCGCCCGTCGTCACGGACATGAAGCAGGCCGCCAACGCACTGCGCTGGTGCGTGGCCGAGATGGAGCGGCGCTACCAGCTGATGGCGGCCATGGGTGTGCGCAACATTGCGGGTTTCAACCGCAAGGTCCGCGATGCCAACGAGGAGAAGAAACCGATCAAAGATCCGGTGCTGATGCGTCGGGCGGCGAACGACCCTTCGATCGACCAGTCACAGATCCCCGATCTCGAACCGCTGCCTTTCATCGTGGTGATCATCGACGAGCTCGCTGACCTCATGATGATTGTCGGCAAGAAGGTCGAGGAGCTGATCGCGCGTCTGGCGCAGAAGGCGCGCGCTTCGGGCATCCATTTGATCCTCGCCACACAACGACCCTCGGTGGATGTCATCACGGGTCTCATCAAGGCGAACATTCCCTGCCGCATCGCCTTCCAGGTGTCGGCTAAGGTCGACTCGCGCACCATCCTCGATCAGGGCGGCGCGGAGTCCCTGCTCGGCCACGGCGACATGCTGTATTTGCCGGCGGGTACCTCGATGCCCAATCGCGTGCATGGCGCGTTCGTCGCTGATCCTGAAGTGCACCGCGTGGTGGAGGCGCTGCGCAAGGCGGGCACGCCGACGTATATCGACGAGGTGCTCTCGGGTCCGAAGGGGGCTATTCCTGGCCTGCCGGCCGAAGAAGGCGAGGGTGGCGAGGGCGAGGCTGATTCGGAGCAGGACGTGCTCTACGACGAGGCCGTCAAGATTGTCATCACTGAGCGCAAGCCCTCGATCTCCTACGTGCAGCGTCGCCTGAAGATTGGTTACAACCGCGCCGCGCGACTCATCGAGGCAATGGAAGCCGCGGGGCTCGTGGGTCCCCTGCAGTCCAACGGGGGCCGGGAGATTCTCGTGCCCGCGCCCGCCGGCGACTGAGTACGCGATGCTGCGTCGAATCGCCCTGAGCCTGATGGTGTGGTGCAGCGCATGGCCATTGCAGGCTGCGGCGCAGGATACGGCGCTCGATCGTTTTCTCGCTGGGCTCGGCAGCTGGCGGGCCGAGTTCACGCAGACGACGACGGATGCCCGGGGCCGCTCGCGCGGCCGCGAGCAGGGTCGATTGATCGTGCAGCGACCGGGGCGATTTCGCTGGGAGACGGGTCCTGCGGCGGCCGCCGAACCCGCGCAAGTCATGGTCGCGGACGGTCGCAATCTTTGGTTCTTTGATCGCGACGTCGAGCAGGTGACGGTCAAGCCTTCTTCAACGGCGATGACCGTTACGCCCGCGACGTTGCTCGCAGGCACCGTCCCGCTGCGCAGTGCCTTTTCGGTCAGCGAGTTGCCGCGACGCGATGGGCTCGACTGGGTTCGGGTCGTGCCGCTGCGTACCGATGCCGAGTTTCGGGAGACGCGACTCGGCTTTCGCGGTCTCGAGCTGCGGCGTATGGAGCTCGATGACAAGCTTGGGCAAAAGGTGCTGATCGTGTTCGAGCGCATTGAGCGTAATCCCACTCTGGCCGATACGGCGTTCCGTTTCGAGCCGCCGCCGGGTGCCGACGTGATCGGCACGCCGGTGCGCTGAGTCGGCGCGGCGCATGCGACCCCTGCATTGGGCCCTTTGGTGGGTGCTCGGCGGAGCGCTGCTGTTTGCACTCATCGTCTACGCGTGTCTGCGCCCCTCGAGTGGTATGAGCTCGTGGCTGCCCCAGCTCGACAAACTGCAGCATGCGGGTGCGTTCTTCGTGTTGTCGTTCTGGTGCCTGGCCCTTGTTGAGCGTCGTGCCTACCTGCGCGTGACGCTCGTCATGATTGCCGTCGGGGCTGGAATCGAAGTGGCGCAGGGCCTGATGGCGCTCGGTCGCTCTGCTGAGTGGCTGGACCTTTTGGCGGATGTTGTCGGCATCCTGTTGGCACTTGCCGTGTCGCTCGTGCAGCGCGAGTCCTGGTTTGCGAAGGTGGAGACATGGACGCAGCCGACCTGACGCGACCGCTCGCCGATCGCATGAGGCCGCAGAGTCTCGAGGAATTCGTCGGCCAGGTGCAGGTGGTGGGGCCCGGCAAGCCGTTGCGCGCGGTGGTGCAATCGGGACAGTTACACTCGCTGATTCTTTGGGGGCCGCCCGGCACCGGCAAGACGACGCTGGCACGGCTCATCGCGCGCGCCTCGGGTGCGGAATTCATTGCCCTCTCGGCCGTGATGGCCGGCGTGAAGGATGTGCGCGCTGCGGTCGAGAAGGCCCAGGCCACGCGGCTCGCGGGTGGCGGTCGCACGGTGCTCTTCCTCGATGAGGTGCACCGCTTCAGCAAGTCGCAGCAGGACACCTTCCTGCCCTACCTCGAGGATGGCACGCTGATCTTCATTGGCGCGACCACCGAGAACCCCTCGTTCGAAGTGGTTAGCGCTTTGCTCTCGCGGGCGCGGGTCTACGTGCTCAAGTCGCTCACGCCGGAGGATTTACGCACACTGCTGCGCCGGGCACTCGCTGACGAGCGTCGTGGTCTCGGTTCGCTCGCTCTGCACATCGAAGAGCCGGCGCTCGAGTTGCTCGTAGCTGCTGCGGATGGGGATGCGCGACGTGCGCTCGGTATGTTGGAAATCGTTGCGGATCTCGCCCACGACGGTCGCATCGATGCAGCCGCTGCGGCGGAGGTTGCGAGTGGCAGCCGTCGGCGTTTCGACAAGGGTGGCGAGCAGTTCTACGATCAGATCTCCGCGCTGCACAAAAGCGTGCGAGGCACCGATCCCGATGCTGCGCTGTACTGGTTCTGCCGGATGATCGATGGCGGCTGCGATCCGGGGTACCTTGCTCGTCGTCTGGCGCGCATGGCCACCGAGGATGTGGGTCTTGCCGACCCGCGAGCGTTGCAGATCGCCATGGATGCCTGGCAGGCCTACGAGCGCATGGGTAGCCCGGAAGGGGAGCTCGCACTCGCCAACGCGGTGGTCTATTTGGCCTGCGCTCCCAAAAGCAATGCGGTCTACACCGCCTATAACGAAGCGGCAGCCGATGTGCAGAAGTACGGCACGCTCGAGGTGCCGTTGCGCTTTCGTAATGCGCCGACGCGCCTGATGAAAGAACTCGGCTACGGAGAGGGCTATCGCTACGCCCACGCGGAGCCCGAGGCCTACGCTACGGGTGAACAGTACTTGCCTGAGGGTTTACCGCCTCGGCAGTACTACCGTCCGGTCGAGCGCGGTCTCGAGATCCGCATCGGCGAAGCGCTGTCACGTTTGCGGGCCAGGGGGCGTTCATGAATTCGGTGCCATTGTGGTTCGCTGTCGCCGCCGGGAGCGCTCTCGGTGGGCTCGCGCGTTTTCTGCTCTCGCGAACCTGGCCGGCTGCGCCTGGAGCACTGCCGCTCGCTACAATGGGCGTGAATGTCGCTGGCTGCTTCGCCATCGGTGCGCTGTCGGTGCTCCTCGGGCGCAATGCGCAGGGTGCGGCGGTCGCCGAGTCGTGGCGCGTGTTCTGGTTGAGCGGGGTGCTCGGCGGGTTCACGACCTGGTCGGCGTTCGCGCTGGAGTCAGTGTTGCTGACGAGCGAGGGCGCTTCGATGAAGGCGCTGGCGTATGTGCTGCTGACGGTTATGGGATGTTTGCTGGCTGCGTGGATCGGGCGCTCCGTCGGTCTTGCGATGAGTGGCTGAGCCACAGGAGAAGAGACTCGTGCTGGATTCGAAATTGCTTCGTACCGATACGGCCGGTGTTGCGCGCAATCTGGCGCGGCGCGGCTTCGCGCTCGATCTTGTGGCCTTCGCTGCGCTCGAGGAGCGGCGCAAGCAGGTGCAGATCGAGGCCGATCGACTGCGCGCCGAGCGCAATGCCACCGCCAAGGCGGTGGGTATGGCGAAGGGCAAAGGCGAGGACGCAAGCGCGCTCCTCAAGCGCGGCGAGGAACTGACGGGCCTTTTGGGTAGCGCGGAATCCGCTCTGAATGCCGTTCAAGCGGAGGCCGACGTCTGGGTGCTCGGTCTACCGAACCTGCTCGACGCGTCGGTGCCCGAGGGACGTGATGAAAGCGCCAATCTCGAAGTGCGTCGCCATGGTACGCCGCGCAGTTTCGAGTTCACGCCGCTGGATCACGCCGACCTAGGTCAGCGACTCGGGCTCGATTTCGAGGCTGCGGCGCGGATCTCGGGCGCTCGCTTTGCGGTACTGCGGGGTGGGCTGGCGCGCCTGCATCGGGCGCTGGCGCAGTTCATGCTCGATCTGCACACCAGCGAGCACGGTTACCAGGAAATCTATGCGCCCTATCTGGTTTCGGCGGCCGCGCTCGAAGGCACGGGTCAGTTGCCGAAGTTCGAGCAGGACCTGTTCGCTCTCAAGGGCGAGCGTGAGCTCTATCTCATCCCCACCGCCGAAGTGCCGGTGACCAATCTCGTGCGCGAGCAGATCCTCGCGCCTGAGCAGTTGCCGATGCGTTACGTCGCGCATACGCCGTGTTTCCGCTCCGAAGCGGGCGCCGCCGGCAAGGACACGCGCGGCATGATCCGTCAGCATCAGTTCGACAAGGTTGAGCTCGTGCACATCGTCAAACCCGCCGACTCCTACGCTGCGCTCGAGCAACTCACCTCGCATGCAGAGGAAGTGCTCAAACGTCTGGAGCTGCCGTACCGCGTGCTCGCGCTGTGCGCGGGCGACATCGGGTTCGGCAGTGCCAAGACCTACGATCTGGAGGTCTGGCTACCGGGGCAGGGCAAGTACCGCGAGATCTCCTCCTGCAGCAACTGCGAGGCCTTCCAGGCGCGACGCATGCAGGCGCGCTGGCGCAACCCCGAGACCGGCAAGCCAGAGCCCGTGCACACACTCAATGGCTCGGGTATCGCCGTGGGTCGAGCGATGGTCGCGGTGCTCGAGAATTATCAGAACGCCGACGGTTCGGTCACAGTGCCGGCCGCGTTACGCCCGTACATGGGCGGCCTCGAGGTGCTGCGGCCCGGCCCCTGATCGGCGTCAGTCGAGTTCGTATTGGAACGTACTGACGACTCGTAGTCTCTTCATTCGCGAGCCGAGGTCGTCGCCAAACTGGTTGCCGTCGGCACCCGAGACGCTGATCACGCCCTGATTGGCGCTGCGCAATCGGCCGAGGTTGGCACCGGCCTCCTTGGCAAACTGCTCGGCCTGCTGACGGGCGTTGCGCGTCGCAGCCGCCAGTAGCGGCGCCTTCACCTCGTTGAAGCCGCGCAGCTGGTAGAACGGACCGTTGCCGCCCATCAGCGCGACGCCTTGCTGCACGAGCGGGTCGACGGCCAGAGCCGTTTTGGTGACGAGCTCGGTGCGCTTGGATTTCACGCTGACTCGACCGGTACCGGTGTATCGAAGCGGTTGGTTTTGCGCAGCAAAGTCGCGCGAGTACAGATCCTCGATCTGCAGCGGCTGAATCTCGTATTCGGTGGACTCGAGCCCGGCCTTACGCAGAAAAGCGAGCACCTGCTCACGATCGTTGGCCAGCGCCCGCTGCACTTCACTGAAGCTGTTGCCGCCGCGGCGGAACACCAGGTTCCAGGTGGCGTAATCGGCTGCCACGTCCTGCTCGGCCAGGCCTTTCACGGTGATGGTGCGATCGTCGATACGAAACCGTTCGATGCCCTTGCCGACGTTGCTCCCGGCGACGCCCAGACCGATCGCAATGACGACGGCGGCGAAAACGGACTCATTATTGGCCATGGCGTGCTCCGTAAGGCGGCACGGGAGCCGCCGATTGGGCATAATTTAGTCCTATTCCGTCCGCAGCAACACCGGAGAGGTGGCAGAGCGGTTGATTGCACCGGTCTTGAAAACCGGCGTCCCTTCACGGGGACCGTGAGTTCGAATCTCACCCTCTCCGCCAATTTCGACGTGTCAGCCAGTTGACGCAAACGTATCCGAGTGGATACAGCTATCACGTGTACGAGTTGCAATCCACAGACGTCTTCGATGATTGGCTGCGCGGTTTGGAGGACCGAAAAGCTCGCGCCCGAATCCTTGCTCGTCTCGACTCCGTTCAGCTTGGCAATCTTGGCGACGTGAAGTCGGTTGGGGCTGGTATCCGCGAGATGCGGATTCATTTTGGGGCCGGCTATCTCGTTTATTTCGTACAGCGTGGGAAGGTGTTGCTGCTTCTGCTCTGCGGTGGTGATAAATCGACCCAATCGCGGGATATCGAAAGAGCGCGACGCATCCTGAGAGATCTCGGAGGATAAATATTATGGCCAAACTAAAAGCTAAACGATTCGATACCAGCGCGTTCCTCGACGATGACGAGGTCGTTGCAGAGTATCTGACTGCAGCACTCGAGGACCCGGACCCGGATGTCTTTCTGACGGCGATTGGACAGGTTGCGAAGGCACGCGGAATGGGCGTTATCGCTGAAGGGGCTGGCCTCGGTCGAGAAAGTCTCTACAAGGCGCTGACGCCAGGCGCTAAGCCGCGTTATGACACTGTTTTTAAGGTCCTGCAGAGTCTCGGTATCAAAGTATCCTTGACCGCGGCATGACGTTCGAATCCCTAATGGTGTTCAAAACCGAGGCGCGTCCGTCGTGAGTCAGTAGTGATGTGGGTGTTTTTTGCCCGCCAAATTAAACAAAAAGGGGCCTCGCGCTCCCTTTTTTCATTGGTGTGAGCAGAGTTCGTGTACGAACTCACCGATTCAATCTCACCCTCTCCGCCGGTTCGTCGGTCACACACTGGCTCAGGTCCCGGTAAGTATGACTATTCGCGGACAGAGCTCTCCGACGTCTTCTCAGACGTGGCTCGAGTGAATCACCGGTCAGCGACCCAGTATCGATCGTGCCTTCCGGATCATTCGTCTGAGCGGTGGGTCCGTCGCCCGCGACATCGCAGCATCGAAGGAAAACCACTGCACCGCGAACGACTCGGCCGCATTCAGCGCGAGGGCCTGCGGATCTTTCGCAACGACCAGGAATCGCAGGTCGAGGTGGTGGTGCGCGGGCTCATCCGCTCGAGCGGGAATCCGGTGGACGTCGACGTCGAGTAGCGTCGGCGGGTCGTGATACAGGCGCACCGCGCAGCCCGTTTCTTCGGTTGCCTCGCGCAATGCCGCGTGATGCATGAGACCTTCATCGATGGCTTCGGCATGCCCGCCGGGCTGCAACCACTTGTCCAGTTTGGCGTGGTGCAGCAGAGCCACCCGGCCAGCCTCGATGTCGACAAGCAGGGCGCTCGCCGTGAAGTGCGCGGGCATCTGGTTGCGGGATAAGGGATGCGCCAGTTGCGGCAGCATCCGGCGCATTTCTTCGAGGCTGTGCGCTTCGTCGGCATCCTCGGGGGTATGCGCTTCGAGTAGTCGAAGTAGTGGCGCTAGCGGAGTCACGATAGGCGCAGATTACACGCGGGTCGCGGCGTGATTCGGCTGCACCCGGCGATCTGCAGCTGATCAGCCAGAGCCGCGCCAATGAGTGCGTAGGCTGCGGGCGAGGGGTGAAAGCCATCGGCACAAAACATGTCGGGCGTGGCGGTCAGGGCGATCGGTACATGCCGAGCACGCGAGTGGTTCGCGAGGGTGCTCGCCAGGGTCTCGTCAAATAATCGGGCGCGCAAGCCGAGCGTCTGGCGCAGCGGTGAGGGCAGCGCCGGGAAAACATGCATCGGCGGTAGGCCCAGAAACAACACCGGCGCCTCCGGCGAGTGCACGGCGAGCGTGTCGGCAAGGGCTCGAATCTCTTGCGACCAGCCCTCGCGCCGACGCAGCGAGGTGACGTCGTTCACCCCCACCGACACCAGAATCACATCAGCCGGCTGCGATGGCAGGCGCTGCGTGAGCGCACCCAATACGCGGCTCGTAGTCGCGCCGATCCGTCCGACGTTCGTCCACTCGACGCTGCGCTGACGACGGTGGGCGATCTGCTGTGCGAGGCGTGCGCTCAGGCACTCCTCGGCAGCCTGCGCGCCGACGCCGGCGATGATCGAGTCGCCGAGTCCCAGCAGTCGCAGCCTCGCACTGGAGCTCCCTGCGACATCGACGTGGCCGCGCTCTGCGCCGGCGGGGGCCGCGAACCGCGGTGTGCGCCGCTTGACCCAGAGAGCCTGCGGCAGCAACCACGGAACAGTTGACCAAAAGAGCCAGCGGCGCATGATGGCTTTGGGGATGGCGTACATCGGGCGGATAATCAATGCCCGTAGCCTATCGAATCGGGGTAACGAATGCCGGTGGATAGTGGAATGACGATCACGCGAGTGCCTCGAAGACTCAGGACCGCTGCGGCTGTTGTTGCCGTGCTTGCGGTACTCGGGGCAAGTACGTCGGTCGCACTGTCCAAGGGCTTGTCGTCGCTGCCCTTTGACGATGGTTTTGCCGAGATCGTCGTGATCGTCGCCGATCTCGACACGCGAGTGGCGCAGTTGATTGCGGCCACGGGTTGGCGCGAGGAAGGTCGTGGCGAGGTCGATCCGGCGGTGCTGGCTCGCTGGGGCTTGCCGCGCACGGCCACTGCGCGCGAGGCGCTTTTGGGAGAGCGGCGGGTGGACGGGCGTCAACGTTTGTGTAGCCAATATTTTTTGAAACCTTCGATCGATTGCAGCGCGAGGGGTGGCAAGGCTTCAGTGATCCGGTGACGTTCGACGTCCCACCGTATCGTGTGCGCGAAGCCATGCTGGTGGGACCCGATGGCTTCGTGCTGGGTCTGCTCCAGCGCGTATCGCCGCCTCTCGAGGGCTGGCAGTGGGGCGCACCGATATCCCGTCCGGTGACGGTGTTCGCCACCGTGGCGGACCCGGCCAAAGCCCGCCGGTTTTTTGAAACCGACCTCGGCATCAAGGTACGCCTGCAGTACGACGGACCCGCCGCACCGCCCGGGATGAACCTCTTCGGCCTGCCGCACGATCACACGCCAAACATGACGCGTGCGGTCGACTGGCATCAGGCTGCAGGCCGCGACGAGGGTACGATTGCCTCGATCGCCTTTCGAGGCGTGGTGGGTCGCCGCTTCGACACGGACAATGGGCCGCCTAATCTGGGCTTATTCATGGTCCGCCTGTTCGTCACGGACGCGGCGGCACGGTGTGCGGCGCTGCAGGGTCGTACCGTGGGTAAGGTCCGCGGGGGCTACACGGCCGAGGTGGCGCCGTACGGTCGACTCGATGGCTGCGTACTCGAAAGTCCCGATGGCGCATGGGTCGATCTCGTATCGTTGAGTGGGGGAGGCGAGAAAAAATGATTACCGGAATCTATGCAGCTCTTTGTGGCGTGTTGTTGCTGGTCTTGTCCTACCGCGTGATCCAGCGTCGGCTGGCGGCGAAGGTTGGGCTGGGCGCCGGCGGTGATGCAGAGCTCGAGCAGCGAATGCGCGTACAAGCGAACTTCATCGAGTACGTACCGCTGACGCTGATCCTGCTTTACTTGCTCGAACAGTCGGGTGCCGCGTCGGTGCTCATTCACACCTTCGGCGCCGTGTTCGTCGCTGCGCGCGCCTGGCATGCGCAAGGTTTGTCGAGCTCGGTGGGCAGAACGGCGGGTCGGTTCTACGGCACTTTGATCACGCTGTTGGTGATTGCCGCGTTGTCGGTGCTGCTGCTGGTGCGCAGCATAAGTTAGTCGCGGATCGATTTCTCTAACGCGAGTAAGAACGCCTTGCGCCGCAGACCACCGGCGTAGCCCGTGAGTGAGCCGTCGCTGCCGATGACGCGATGGCAGGGTACGAGCAGACTCACCGGGTTTCGCCCGACGGCCGATGCCACGGCGCGCACGGCTGTCGGTCGGCCGATGCGGCGCGCGAGCTCTCCATACGTCGAGGTTCGCCCGGCCGGAATTCGTCGCAGCGCTGTCCATACCGCGCGTTGAAACTCGGTCCCGAGACTCGAGTCGATGGGTGTGCCAAAGTGTCGACGTCGACCATCAAAGTATTCGGTCAATTCGCGGATGGCCTGTCGGACGACGGGGCTGTTGGAGCGCGCGGGCCAGTTGCGTGCGTCGGGGCCGTGTTTTTGGCCCTCGAACCATGCACCGCAGAGCCCCGTCTCACTGGCTTCGAGCAGCATCGCGCCAAGAGGGCTGTCCCACCGAGCCCGCGATA
>CAISHQ010000038.1 GCA_903885195.1 uncultured Pseudomonadota bacterium
CTGCAGGCCGTCCTTGATCTGCCGCTCGCCTTCCAGCCGCGTCGCCGCAGCGACGTCGATTTTCTGTTCACGCCTGGGCAAGCCGCACTGCTGCGCCAGCTGCGTCCACAGCTGCAGTTCAATGCCGCCGGCGACATCCCGACGTACACAACCTCCGAAGCCTGGGACGGCCGCGCCGGTAACGATCTCGCGGGCGTGATGTTTCCGGACATGCCGTGGATGATCGCGACCGACACGCCCGCAGCCGCCGCACTTCGCGCGGCAACAATCGCCGCTTTCGGCGAGACGCGCGGTCGCGGCCGTCTGTATGCCTTCGGCCACGATGCCTGGTTGCTGCAGCAGGCGCTGCGCGAACGCAGCGCATCGACGAACCCGCCTACTCTCGCGCTCGATGGCACGACCGGCACTCTCTCGATCGACGCCGAGCGCCGCATCCAGCGCAGCGTCCGCTGGGCCGAGATCACCAGCGACTCGTTGAAACTGCTCGATGACGGAGCTTGAGACCGCACCCGCAACCGACACCGCGCGCATGGCACTCGGTCGGCGCGCCGAGCAACTCGCGGCACTGCATCTCGAAAGGCACGGCGCCGAAATCCTGCTGCGCAATTTTCGCCGTCGAAGTGGTGAGCTTGATCTGGTTGCGCGCTGGCGAGACATGCTGCTCATCGTCGAGGTCAGACTGCGGTCGCGTCGCGACTTCGGCGGCAGCGCGGCGAGCGTCGATGCCGCCAAACAGCGCAAGATCATTCGCACCACGCGCCAATTGCTGCAGTGTCACCCCTCACTCGCGCGCTGGCCGCTGCGCTTCGACGTGATTGCCGTGGAGAGCGACGGACAGGGCGAATGGCAACTGGAGTGGATTGCGCACGCCTTCAGTGCGAACGATTAAAGCCATGACGCGCCCACCCATAGGGCGCTTCGACCGCCAGAGGTTATTTGACGACTTTGAGACTCGGTCGGCGCGGTGGCGTCGAGGGTGAACCCGCGGGCGTACCGACGGTGCCGGCGGGTGGCGACGCAGGATCGTCGGGTGCCGGCCCCTCCGGTGGCGCCGAGGACTCTTCCGGCGGAAACACGATGCCCTCACCCGTCTCGCGGGCGTAGATGCTTTGCACCGCAAGCACCGGGAAGCGCAGCTGTCGTGCGACGCCGCCGAAGCGGGCCTCGAAGCTGATCCAGTCGTTGCCAAGATCGAGATGGCGGGTCGCGTCGTAGCCGATGTTGAGGACGATGCGCCCCTCGCGCACATGTGCCTTGGGGACATCGACCCCGGTCACACCGGCATCGACCATGACGTGGGGCGTCAGACCGCTATCGGTCATCCATTGATGCATCGCCCGCAACAAGTACGGGCGACGCGGGATGTACACCCCTCCGGGAATTACTTGATGTCCTTCCAGTATTCCTGCTTCAGCAGATACGCGAACAGCGTGAATACCAGCAGGAACAAGATCACCCACACGCCGAGCGAGAGGCGCTTCGCCTTGTACGGCTCACCGGCGTACTCGAGGAAGTTGACCGTATCGCGCAAGAAGGCGTCGTATTCTTCGGCCGACAACTGACCGGGCTCACCCGACTCGAAGGACTCCCAGATCTTCTCGGTGACCTTCGACCCGTCGACGGTCTTTTCGACCACCTTGAACTTGGCCTCCTGCACACCCTGCAGGGCCGACAACACGTGCGGCATGGCGGTGCCCGGCAGCGCGAGGTTGTCGACGCCCGTCGGCTTCGAGGGGTCCGCGTAGAACGTCTTCATGAACTGATAGACGTAGTCCGAGCCCTTCGAACGCGTGATCAGCGACAGATCCGGCGGAGCCTTGCCAAACCAGGCCTCGGCATCGGCGGCCGACAGCGGCGTGGTGATGTAGTCACCCTTCTTCGCTCCCGGCAGCAACAGCAGCTTTTCCATCTGCGCTTCGGGGATGCTCAGATCCTCAGCCAAGCGCGAGTAGCGGACGTACTTGATCGAGTGACACCCGGCGCAGTAGCCCATGAAATTGGCGGCGCCGCGTTGCAGCGAGGCGGTGTTGGTGACGTCGTTGCCCGGCTGCCAATCCATCCAGGCTGCATGCGGGCCGGACTCCGCCGCTCGCACCGGGGCGGCCATACCGACCGCCAGCGCAGCGACTAGGGCCGCTGCAACGAACGAACGATGCAAGGACTTAACCATGGTACGTCACCCTCTCCGGAACAGGCTTCGTCTTCTCGATGCTCGTGTACCAAGGCATCAGTATGAAGAACGCGAAATACACGGCCGTGAAGATGCGCGCCAGGATCACGTACAGCCCATCGGCGGGCATCAGGCCGAGGTAGCTCAACGCAATGAACGACACCACGAAAGCCGCAAGGAAGATCTTCGACAACCAACCCTTGTAGCGGATCGACTTGACGGGCGAGCGATCGAGCCACGGCAGGAAGAACAGCACCACGATGGCCAGCAGCATGAGCAATGCACCCATCTGCTGATCGGGCACGGCGCGCAACATCGCGTAGAACGCGGTGAAGTACCATACCGGAGCGATGTGCTGCGGCGTTGAGAGGTAGTTCGCCGGCTCGAAGTTCGGCTTCTCGAGGAACAGGCCCCCGAACGTCGGCACGAAGAAGATCACACCGCAGAAGAAGATCAGGAACACGCCGACGCCGACCACGTCCTTGACCGTGTAGTACGGGTGGAACGGGATGCCATCAACCGGCTTGCCGTTCGCGTTGAGACGGGCCTTGATCTCGATGCCGTCCGGGTTGTTCGAACCCGTCTGACGCAACGCCACCAGATGCATGAGGATCAGGAAGGCGATCGCAAATGGCACCGCGATCACATGCAGCGCGAAGAAACGATTCAAGGTGGAATCGGCAATGCCGTAGTCACCGCGGATCCACTCGACGATGCCCGGCCCAATGACCGGAATCGTGCCGAAGAGGTTCACGATCACTTGCGCGCCCCAATAGGACATGTTGCCCCACGGCAGCACATAGCCCATGAAGGCTTCGGCCATCAGCGCGAGATACAGCAGCATGCCGAGGATCCACAGCAGTTCGCGCGGGGCGCGATACGAGCCGTAGATCATCGCGCGGAACATGTGCAAATACACGACGATGAAGAAGAACGACGCGCCGGTCGAGTGCATGTAGCGAATGATCCAGCCGCCCTCGACCTCGCGCATGATGTACTCGACCGAGTCGAAGGCCAGCGCCTCGCTCGGCTTGTAATGCATCGTGAGGAAAATGCCCGAGAGAATCTGGATCACGAACACCAGCAGAGCCAGCGAACCGAAGAAGTACCAGAGGTTGAAGTTTTTCGGCGCGAAGTAGCCGATGAGCTGGGATTCCATGAACTCATCGACTGGCAGACGCTTGTTCAGCCAGGCACGAAAGCCCGCCTTTCCGGCGGCAGAATCAGTCGCGGCAGCCATTAGGCAGCTCCTTGTGCGGCAGCATCGACGCCAATCACGAGCATCGAATCACTTTCGAAACTATGCGGCGGGACCCGCAGGTTCGCCGACGCCGGCGAACCGTTGAACACGCGCCCGGCCAGATCGAAACGCGAACCATGGCAGGGGCAGAAGAAACCGCCGGGCCAATCGGCACCCATGGCGGGGTCAGCTTGAGTGAAGTACTGCTTCGGCAAGCAGCCGAGGTGCGTGCAGGCTGCGTAGAGCACCAGCACCTCGGGCTTGATCGAACGCATTTCGTTCTGCGCGTACTTCGGCTGCTCGGACGCCTCGGACTTCGGGTCCTTCAGCGAAGGTTCGACTTTGGCGAGCGCCGCGACCGCTTCGGGCGTACGACGAACCACATAGATCGGCTGCTTACGCCAGCTTTGGGTGATCATCTGACCCGGCTCGAGTTTGGAGATATCGATCTCGAGCGGTGCGCCGAGTGCTCGCGCACGTTCCGACGGTTTCCATGAGGAGATGAAGGGCACCAAGGTGAAGCCCACTCCGACCGCCCCGGTCGCGGCCGTCGCCACGGTCAGGAACTTGCGTCGACTGGTGTCGACCGCGTCGGATCCGCCAACAGATTCGTCGCTCATCGTCTCCCCTCTCTGGCCCGGCAACAGGCGCGAGCCGCTATCACGTAAACGCGCAACACGGGCATTATACACCGCAGGGTCGCGCTCGTGCGGCCCGCAGGAGCAGGTTCGCGGCGATGAGCGGCTGGCAAAAAGCGATGATTTTCGTGTGGGGCTCGATCGTCGGCGGGATGGCGATCGCCTTCCTCGCCATCGTCGCTGCCGCCCAGTGGCGACCGGAACTCCTCACCGCCCTTCGCCTCGGAAAACCGCCTCAAGCACCCGCAGAGATCGTTCTTCCAGACGCCCCTTCACCGGGCACAAGCACGGATGGCAAGCCGGGCGACGAAGCGCCCAAGGACATCGTTCTGCCCCCCGCGCCGGTCGCCGGACCCTCATCGACGGGCAGCCATGCAGCGGCCATTCGCATCGCGGCCCCGGCGGTGGTGAACATCTATGTCAGGCGCGTAGTCAACGAGCGAGTGCCGCGTAACTTCATGCAGGATCCGTTCGGCGACTTTGCACCGTTGTACCGGCGCCGCATGCAGCAGTCGCTCGGTTCCGGCGTCATCATCGACCCGTCCGGGCAGATCGTCACCAACCATCACGTCATCGACGATGCCGCCTCGATCCGCGTGCAACTGGCCGATGGCCGCATCGCCGATGCGAAGGTGGTGGGCCGCGATCCCGATACCGACCTCGCGCTGCTCGAAATCGATCTGCCGAATCTGCCCGCCATACGCCTCGGACGCTCGGACCAGTTGGCCGTGGGCGATGTCGTGCTGGCGATCGGCAACCCGATCGGGCTGTCGCAGACCGTGACGCAAGGCATCGTCAGTGCCGTCGGCCGCGATCAACTGGGGCTCGCCACCTTCGAGAATTTCATCCAGACGGATGCCCCGATCAACTTCGGCAACTCGGGCGGAGCGCTCATCAACACCCGCGGGGAACTCGTCGGCATCAACACGGCCGTGATCGCGCGCAACCTAGGCGTCGAGGGCATCGGCTTTGCAATTCCGGTGAATCTGGTGCGCGGCGTCATCAGCGAGATCGTCACTCGAGGTCGCGTGCTGCGCGGCTGGATCGGTATCGGCGCCGAGACCCTCACCGATGCCGATCGCGAGCGACTCGGTATCGAGAAGGGTGGCGTGCTGATCACGGGCCTCGCCAACAACGGGCCTGCGCAACGCGCGGGGATGCGCCCGGGCGATGTGGTGCTGAAGTTCAACGACAAGGTTGCGAGCACGGCGCGCGAGGTACTGATTGGCATCGCCGACACCTCACCCGGACAGACGGTCACGCTGGAAGTGCAGCGCGGGGGCCAGCGCGGTCAGGCGCGAGTGCCCGTCGAAGAGTCACCGCAGCAGGTGCTGCCGCGACGTTAAGCGGCGCGCGACGGCGCCGATCGAATCGTGTCAGGCCCGGCCCGGCACACGCTTGATAGCTGCGCCAAGACCCACGAGCTTCTCCTCGATCGCTTCGTAGCCTCGATCGATGTGATAGATCCGATCGATCTCGGTGCGCCCCTCGGCGACAAGTCCCGCCAGCACGAGTGAGGCCGAAGCCCGCAGATCCGTCGCCATCACCGGCGCGGCCTGCAGACGCGGCACGCCTTTGATGATGGCCGTGTTGCCTTCGAGACGGATCTCGGCACCGAGCCTGCGCATCTCGAGCATGTGCATGAAACGGTTCTCGAAAATCGTCTCGATGATGGTGCCGACGCCCTCGGCCACGGTATTGAGCGCCGCGAATTGCGCCTGCATGTCGGTGGGAAACGCCGGATACGGAGCAGTGCGCAGATCGACCGCTTTCGGCCGTCGTCCGCGCATGTCGATCTCGATCCAGTCGGCGCCCACGCCCACCGTCGCGCCCGCCTCCTGCAGCTTCGCAATCACCGCATCGAGAAACTCGGGACGGGTGTTCTTCGCGCGCACGAAGCCGCGCGTGATGGCGCCAGCCACGAGATATGTACCGGTTTCGATGCGGTCGGCCTGCACGCGAAACTCCGCGCCATGCAGACGCTCGACGCCATCGATGATGATCTTGTCGGTGCCGGCGCCGCGGATCTTCGCGCCCATGGCGATCAGGAAATCGGCGAGATCCACCACTTCGGGCTCGCGTGCCGCGTTTTCGAGCACGGTCTGACCCTCGGCGAGCACGGCGGCCATCATCAAATTCTCGGTGCCGGTCACCGTGACGGTATCGAGCACGAGCCGAGCACCACGCAAGCGCGAGGCTCGCGCACGGATGTAGCCGTTCTCGATGGCGATCTGCGCGCCCATCGCCTGCAAGCCGGCCACGTGGATATTCACCGGACGCGCGCCGATGGCGCAGCCGCCCGGCAACGACACGTCCGCCTGACCGAACTTGGCGAGCATCGGCCCAAGCACGAGGATCGAGGCGCGCATGGTCTTGACTAGATCGTACGGCGCGACCGGCTTATCGAGAGTGCTGGCGTCGACCTCGATCTGCATGCGCTCATCGACCGTGACCGTAACCCCCATGCGACCGAGCAGCTCGATCATGGTGGTCACATCCTGCAGGTGCGGCACGTTGCCGACCGCAACGGGTTCCGAGCAGAGGATGGTGGCCGCCAGAATCGGCAACGCAGCGTTCTTGGCGCCGGAAATCTTGACCTCGCCCTCAAGGGCCAGGCCGCCGTCGATGTGCAACCGATCCATGGTGGCTCCGGCCTCAGGCCGGCCGACGGGTACCGCCGGCCTCCTCGGGGGTCAGCGCTTCGATCGACAGGGCGTGAATTTCCCGGCCGACCCGCTCGCCGAGGGTGCGATAAACCATCTGATGACGGGCAATGCTGCGCTTGCCGACGAAATCGTCGCAGACGATCCGCGCCGAAAAATGCGTTTGATCGTCGGAGCGGACCTCGACGATGGCACCGGGCAGACCCGCGCGGATGAGTTCAGCGACCTTCTCTGGATGCATGGCGGTATGATGCCATTCCATGAAGATTCCTGCCCAAGGGACTGCCCCAGTTGTCCGGGCCGGCGACGCCGACCCGGCTCGCCTCATTGCGGCTGGCCAACGGGCCCTTGGTACCGAAATCCGCGGCCTTGTCGCACTCGAGAGTCGCATCGACGAGGCGTTCGCCAAGGCCTGCGAACTGTGCCTGCGCTGCGCCGGGCGCATCGTGGTCACCGGCATGGGCAAGTCGGGACACATCGGCGGCAAGATCGCCGCCACACTCGCCAGCACTGGCAGCCCTGCCTTCTTCCTGCACCCGGCCGAGGCGAGCCACGGCGACATCGGCATGATCACGCGCGGCGACGTCGTGCTCGCCTTGTCCAACTCCGGCGAGACGCCGGAGATCCTCGCCCTGCTGACACCCATCGCGCGCCTCGGTGTGCCGGTGATCGCCTTGACGGGCAATGCGTCCTCGACACTCGCGCGAGCTGCAGCCGTGCATCTCGATGTGAGCGTGGCCGAGGAAGCCTGCCCGCTGAACCTCGCGCCCACCGCTAGCACTACGGCCACGCTCGCCATGGGTGATGCACTCGCGGTGGCGCTGCTCGAGGCACGCGGTTTCACCGCGGAAGATTTTGCGCGCTCGCATCCGGGCGGCAGCCTCGGCCGTCGTTTGCTGCTGCGCGTCGAGGACGTCATGCGCCGCGGCGATGAGGTGCCGCGGGTCACGGCCGACACCTCCATGGCCGATGGCCTGCTAGAAATGTCTCGCAAAGGGCTCGGCATGACCGTCATCGTCGATGCCGCGGGGCGCCCGGCCGGCGTCTACACCGACGGTGACCTGCGTCGTTCGCTCGATCGGCGCATCGACGTGCACGGTGCGCGCATGGGTGAGGTGATGACCCATCCGTGCAAGAGCGTATCGAGCCAAGCACTCGCCGTCGAAGCCGTGCGGCTGATGGAACAGCACCGTATCACCGCACTGCCCGTTGTCGATGACCATGGGCTGCTCGTCGGCGCACTCAACGTGCACGACCTGCTGCGTCAGGGCGTGATGTGACATGCGTTCGGCTGCGCTGGTTCTTACCATACTCGCGCTTGCGGGGTGTACGACAGAGCTTCGCCCCGCCGGCGAAGCGGATCGAGAAACGATGCTCGAGCGAGGTTACTCCGCGCGCGATGCGCAGATCATCGAAACGGGGCCCGACGGTCGCGCCCGATTCACCTTGCAAGCAGCGCTCATCGAACAGCAACCCGCCACACGAGACATCGTGCTCACGGACATCGACATGCGACTGCAGTCGGCGGATGCGCAATGGCATCTGCAGGCCGAGCGCGGGCGGATGCCGGCTGCAGCGCAACGCATCCTGCTTGATGGTGATGTGCGCCTCGATGGGCAACCCGCGGGCACGCTCGCGCCAGTCAGCATACGCACCGACAAACTGAGTTACGACCTTGCGACTTCGAAGGCCGTAGCGCCCGGCTCAGTGTTCATCGTACTGCAGAATCACCGACTCGAGGGCACAGGACTCGAAGCCGACCTTAAAACCTACCAGGCGCGTATTCGCGCAGATGTGCATGGCCGCTTCACACCGTAAGGCGACCTGGCTCGCCTTGCTGCTGGCCTGCAGTGAAGTGCTGCGGGCGCAGAGCGCGCCGGCGGTCAAATCGACCGCGACCAGCAGCGACATCACGCTCGATGCGGCCTCCTCAGAAATGGACTATCGCAGCAACACGCTGCTGTTTCGTGACGTGATCATCACGCAGGGCAAGGTCAGTGTTGCCGCCGAGCGAGCCCGTGCTACGGGGCTCGACTTTGCCGATGCCACCTGGATCCTGAGTGGCAAGGTCAAACTCGATCTCGAAAACGGTGCATTGCGATCGGATGAGGCGACCGTCGTGTTTCGGCTCAATCGCGTCGCACTCGCCACCATCCGCGGCAAGCAAGCCGAGTTCGAGCAACGCCTCGACGGTGGTACCAAGGCCGTCGGTCGCGCCGACGTCATCGTCTACGATCTCGGCGTCGGTACCGTCAGCCTTCGCGGCCAATCCTGGCTCAGCGACGGTCGCAGCGAGATTCGCGGCGATACGCTCGTCTACAACGTGCGCGAGCAACGCGTCGAGGCTGGCCAGCCAACCGGCGACTCGGGCCGGGTGCGCATCACCATCCGTCCGCCGGAGTCGAAGCCATGAGTCGGCTGCGCGCCTCGCACCTCGCCAAAGCCTACGGTGGTCGACGCATCGTCACGGATCTGTCGCTCGAGGTCGGTGCCGGCGAAGTCGTTGGCTTGTTGGGCCCCAACGGTGCCGGCAAAACCACGGCGTTCTACATGATCGTCGGCCTCGTGCCGGCGGACGCCGGGCGCATCCAACTGGATGACCAGGACCTCACCCACGAGCCGATCCACCGTCGTGCCCGCGCTGGAATCGGTTATCTGCCGCAGGAAGCCTCGGTGTTCCGCCGACTCACCGTCGAGGACAACATCACGGCGATCCTCGAGACGCGCGAAGAGCTGGATGCAGCCGCCCGCGCCGTGCGGCTCGAGGAAATCCTCACCGACCTGCGCATCGCACACGTGCGCCGCTCGCTCGGCATGTCCCTCTCCGGGGGTGAGCGACGTCGCGTAGAGATCGCCCGCGCCCTCGCCGCGAACCCGCGCTTCCTGCTGCTCGATGAGCCGTTTGCCGGCGTCGATCCGATTTCCGTGATAGACATCCAGCGCATCGTGCGTGAACTGTCAGCGCGCAACATCGGCGTGCTCATCACCGATCACAACGTGCGCGAGACGCTCGGCGTGTGCCAGCGCTCCTACATCATCGGCGATGGCGTGGTGATCGCATCGGGCTCGGCAGAGGAAATCCTTGCCAATCCCAGGGTTCGTGAGGTGTACTTGGGAGAGTCGTTCCGACTCTAGGTTCGCCGAGCGGCCGTACGCCGATGCTGAAGCAGTCCCTGCAACTCAAGCTCGGTCAGTCCCTGACCATGACCCCGCAGTTGCAGCAGGCGATTCGCCTCCTGCAAATGCCGACGCTTGAGTTGCAGCAACACATCAGCGAGTTGCTAGAGACCAACGTCATGCTCGAGCAGGAGGAGCCTGAGGAGGAGGTGGAGCTCACCACGTCCTTCACGGCCCTCGATCAAACTCCCGTCGTCGACACCTACGAGCCCGTCGAGATCGAGGTTGTCGATCAACCTTGGGCCGATCGCCCCGGAACGGGCAGCGATGCGGGACGCGCCGAAGACGACGAGGAGCGCGAGCGCGATGTCGCCGACGAGCGCGGCGAAAGCCTGCGCGAGCATCTGCTGGATCAACTCGGTCTGCTGGGTCTCGCCGAAGAGGATCTGATCGTGGCCACCGCGATCGTCGACGTCCTGAATGACGACGGTTATCTCACCGAAACGCTGGCCGAGATCGGCGCCTCACTGCAGCCGCAGATCGAGCGCGACGAAGAGGAAATCGAACGCGTTCTGCTACTCGTGCAACTGCTCGAGCCCGTTGGCATCGGTGCCCGCAATCTCGCCGAATGCCTCACGCTGCAGCTCGCCCGGCTCGACCCGTCGACCCCCGCGCTGTCATTGGCCCGTCGCATCGCTGCCGATCATCTCAATCTGCTCGCCCAGCGCGACCTGCAGCCGCTGCGCCGTGCGCTGCAAGTCGACGACGAGGAACTGGCCGCGGCGGTGGCACTGGTGCGCGCCTGCCATCCGAGGCCAGGCTCAGTCATCAGCGCCGCCCGCCCCGAGTACATCGTGCCGGACGTGTTCGTGCGACGGACCGACCGCGGCTGGGCCGTCGAACTCAATCCCGGCACCCTACCCCGGGTGAAAGTGAACCAGAGCTACGCCGGCATGCTGGAGCGCGGCGGCGCGCACGCCCTGATGCGAACTCAGTTGCAGGAGGCTCGTTGGCTGCTCAAGAGCCTGGAAATCCGCAACGACACCCTGCTCAAGGTCGCCCGCGCCATCGTTCAGCGCCAGAATGAATTTTTGCTGCATGGCGAGGAGCATATGCGGCCGATGATCCTCAAGGACATCGCCAGCGCCATCGAGATGCACGAATCGACCATTTCGCGCGTGACCTCGGGAAAGTACCTACATACGCCCCGGGGCGTGTTTGAACTGCGATACTTCTTCTCAAGTCAGGTCGAGGGCGACGACGGTCAAGGCACCTCGTCGACTGCGATCCGAGCGAAAATCCGCAAACTCATCCGCGATGAAGACCCTGCTGCACCACTGTCGGACAACCGATTAGCCGAAATCCTTTCGGAAGAAAGCATACCGGTAGCGCGGCGCACCGTAGCGAAGTACCGTGAGGGCCTCGGCATCGAGTCCTCCGCAGAGCGCAAGCGGGCAGGCCCACGTTAGAACAGGAGACCGTCATGCAAATATCAGTCACTGGTCATCACGTCGAAGTCACCGAATCGATGCGCGCCTACGTTCTCAAGAAGATGGATCGGATCGTGCGCCACTTCGACCATGTGCTCGATGTGCACTACGTGCTGTCGGTCGAGAAGTTGCGCCACAAGGCGGAGGCCACCCTCAAGGTCAGCGGCGGGGACATCCACGCCGTCGCTGAAGCGGGCAACATGTACGAAGCTATCGATGCCCTCGCCGACAAGCTCGACCGATTGGTCAAGAAGCGCAAGGACAAAATCACGGATCATCATGTCGAGGAGGGGCGCCGCGCGCGCCACTGAGATCCATGGGGACCACGCTCGACATCATCCTCGTCAGCGGCCTCTCGGGGGCCGGCAAGAGTGTGGTCCTCAACGCGCTCGAGGATCTTGGGCGTTTCTGCATCGACAACCTGCCGGCTTCGATGCTCGAGACCTTCGTGTCGCATGCGCTGCGCGACGGCGCTAATTTTGGTGGCAAGATCGGCATCGGTATCGATGCGCGCGATGTCTCCATCGGCCTCACCAACATCCCGGAGCTGATCAGCAATCTGCGGCGCAGCGGCCTGCGCTGCCAGTTGCTCGTCGTCACGGCCTCGGACGCAGAGCTGCTGCGCCGATTCGGCGAGACCAAGCGCCGGCACCCGCTGTCGCGACTCGAAGACACGCTGCAAGGAGCCATCTCACGCGAACGCGATCTGCTTGATCCCGTCATCCAGATCGCCGATCTCGTCATCGACACCACCCACCTCGGCGTGCACCAGCTGCGCGATATGGTGGTGCAGCGCGTCGATCAGCGACAGTCGGGACGCCTCTCGGTGACGCTCGTGTCGTTCGGTTTCAAATACGGCATCCCGGGTGACTGCGACTTTGTCATGGATGCGCGCACTCTCCCCAATCCGTACTGGGTGGGTGAACTCCGTGACCTCACCGGGCTCGACCGCCCCGTGATGGACTATCTCGATGCCGAGGCCACCGTCGCGCGGCTGCTCGGTGAATTCGAGGCCTTCATTCTCGCCCGCATTGAAGATCACAAGCGCGCAAGCCGGCGCTATCTGACCGTGGGCATCGGCTGCACGGGCGGCCAGCACCGCTCGGTCTACCTCGTCGAACGTCTGCGTCTACGCCTCGCCGGCAAGGTCGCCGGCCTCACCCACCGCCACAGTTCACTCACGGCGCGTTCGTGACGGTCGTCAGTCGCAAGGAGGCACGGCTCGCTGCACTGCGCGAAGCCCTGGACGCCGGCACCCTGCGCCCGGCGCAGCGCATGGTCTCGGCGATGCACCCGGCCGAGATTGCCTTGCTGCTCGAGTCCGTACCCTCGCGGCAACGCGAAGTGGTTTGGAGTATGGTCGACCCCGATCTCGAGGGCGATGTGCTCGTCGAGCTCAACGAGAGTGTCCGTCAGGAACTCATCGAAGAAATGGAGACCGAAGAGCTCGTGGCCGCGGCCGAGGGTCTCGAGCTCGATGATCTTGCGGACCTGGTCGGAGATCTACCGGAAACGGTGACCATGCAGGTTCTGCGCTCCATGGACCAGCGCGACCGCGAGCGTCTACGCAAAGTACTGTCCTGGCCGGAAGACAGCGCCGGCGGTCTGATGAACACCGACACCGTCAGCGTGCGTCCCGACGTCACGCTCGAGGTGGTGCTGCGCTACCTGCGCATGCGCGGTGAATTGCCACCCCGTACCGACAGCCTGTTCGTGGTTGATCGGGACGATCGCTATCTCGGCACGATCGCGCTGACGCGCATCATCACCGGCGACCCGGAAGATATCGTCGGCGAGAGTCTGGATACGGAGGCCGCGCGCATCGAGCCGGAGCTCGCTGCGCACGATGTCGCCCAGCTCTTCCAGGATCGCGATCTCGTCTCGGCAGCCGTTGTCAGCGCCGAGGGTCATCTGCTCGGTCGTATCACGGTGGATGACGTGGTCGACGTCATCCGCGAGGAAGCCGAACATTCGGTGCGTTCGATGGCCGGTCTGCAAGATGAAGAAGACCTCTTCGCCGGCATCATTCCCTCGACGCGGCGTCGTCTGCTCTGGCTCGGTATCAACCTCGTCACCGCGTTCATGGCGGCCGCCGTGGTCAAGACCTTCGAGGGCACCATCGAGAAAGTGGCTGCACTTGCCGCATTGATGCCGATCGTCGCCTCGATGGGCGGCATCGCCGGAACCCAGACCGTCACGCTCATTATTCGCGGCTTGGCCTTGGGTCAGGTGCAGTGGTCGAATGCACGCTGGCTGCTGTTCAAGGAAATCGCCGTCGGCGGACTCAATGGTCTGCTCTGGGCGATCGTCGTGGGCGCGGTCACGGTGTTCTGGTTCGACACCTGGCAAATCGCCTTGATCATCGCCGCGGCGATGCTCGTCAATCTTCTGGCTGCTGCAGCCGTCGGCGTCATCGTGCCGATGGCGCTGCGCCGTCTCGACATCGACCCCGCCTTGTCGGCTGGGGTCATTCTCACGACCTTCACCGACTGCATCGGATTTGCGACGCTGCTGGGGCTCGGCGCCTTATTCCTGACCTGAGCCGAGTATCTATCGGGCGGTGGGCTTCTCGAGTTGATCGAGCACGCGACGGAAACGTCGCCCATCGAAAGCGTTATCGTCCCGCAACGTGGCAAACAGCGCATCGATCTCGGCACGACGCGAACGGTCGAGATCAAGCTCTGCGAGCAGCATGACGAGCCCCATGGCCGCCTGCTCTGCAGCTGCGGGGTCCGGAAAACTTCCACTGCGTGCCGCTCGTACCAAGGCGTCGAATACCACACGAGTCTCTCTGGTCTGCCAGCTGCGACGCGTCAGCGCACCGCCGAGCGCATCGAGTTGCTGCCGCGCTTCGCGCAGCGTGCCCGGCAACTGCGCGGGGTCGCTGTTCAGGGCGCTCTGCAGGCGGCGCATGGCAGCGATGAACGACTGCGAATCCAACTGCAGCGCATCGGCAAGCACCAGCAGCAAACGCAATTGCCCATCCTGCATGCGCAGTTCGCCGGGCGCACCGGCGAGCGGATCGGCGGCCTGCGACCCGCGCGCCTCGTTTGTCCCGAAGGCCGCGACGCGCAGATCACGATGACAGGTATGGCAGGCATACACGGAAAAGTCCGGCCGCGCACTGCGTGCGGCATGCACTTCGAGTAGTTCAAACTGCCGGCGCGTCGCACCGAGGATGCCGGCGATCCAGACCGTCGGCGCCTGCGTGTCGCGCTTGCGGTAGTGCTCGCGTCCGCCGCTCGTCCGCCACAACTCGGTGTAAGTCTCGAGATCGAACACGAGGCGCGGATGCCCTGCGGCCATCATGGCGTGGCTCGCGAATCGATTGCGATCACCGACATGACAGCCGGTGCAGACCTCCGCCCGTACGCCAGGTCGTTCGAGTGCGGTAAGACCCCGGGCGAGATTTTCGGCGTGGGTGACGGCTGGAGACTGGTGGTGCGTCGGTAACCATCGCTCGGCGGCGCCATGGCAGCTCTCGCAGCCAACGCCATCACTCAACTGATGCCGCACACCGCGCCGCGCCGCGGGCACCACTTCGGCATGACAGGCGAGGCACTGCGGGGCCGTGTGTGCCGGGCCGATGCCCATACGCGCAGCGATCTGCTTGCTGCGTGCATCGAGCAGCACGCGATAGGCGTTGGCGTGTGGATCAAACTGCGACCAGGTCACGTATTCGTTTTGCAGCACTTCGTGGGCACTCAAAGGCCGCGCCGAGCCGTGGCACAGCGAGGACGCACAACTCGC
Source organism: uncultured Pseudomonadota bacterium (assembly GCA_903885195.1). GTDB lineage: Bacteria > Pseudomonadota > Gammaproteobacteria > Steroidobacterales > Steroidobacteraceae > UBA964. The sequence continues at coordinate 15,069 of CAISHQ010000038.1, forward strand.
CACACCTTCGAAGCGAGGGGGTGAGCTCGTCGTGTCTGCGGTCAACCCGAGCGCAGGCAGCACACCGCAAAGCACGATCATCGATACGACTACGCTCGAACGGCTCATGGCTTCACCTCATCGTCGACGAACCACGGCATCCCGTCGCCATCGAGAAAGAGCCGCTGCATTTCCGGCAACGTGAACGGCCTTGAGCCACGGCGCCCGAATACCGCGACCTGTCCGCCGCTCTCGTCGACGGCACGATCGCGCTCGAGCGGCCTCGACAAGGACAGCGCCGGCGCGCGGGTCGCGTAGCGAGCAATCAGCTCAGGCTTGGGCTGCGGACTGAAACCATAGAAATTGGGCTGCGTCGCAGGGCTCGTCAACTGCACCACCTTGAGACCCCCGCGCCCGTCGGCGAGGTAAGCAAAGAGCGAGGCATTGGTCGAGGCAATCATCACATCGCGCGTATCGATGAGCGCGCCCTCGGCGTTCCACGACTGCAGCAGGCGCGGGCGCTCGGGCTGCTCGACGTCGATAATGGCGAGACCGCCGGCGCCGTTGGCGACGTACGCATAGGTGCGCGACACCGTCAGACCTGCGGCAGAGGCGAGCGCCACCTGTGCGCCGCTGACCCGGCGTGGTGCCCCCGGGCGAGTCACCTCGAGCACTTCGAAACCGCGTGCCGTCGTCACGAACAGGTAACGGAACTGCAGCGCGAGCGCGCGGGGATCCTCAAGCGGCTGCTCGGCCAGCAGACGCGGCGCCGTGGGGACAGCAAGGTCCACAACGACCAGCGCACGCGGCGTCAATACGTAGACCGTATTGCCCGCGATGACGAGCTGACGCGCACCGGTGAGCTTGCCATCGGGGTTCCAGGTCAGCGTACGACTGAGGAAGTTGTTGCGGAACTCGCCATCCGCCAACGTATTGATGTCGATGAGGATCAAACCTTCCTCGGCATCCGTGACGAGCGCGTAGTTGTAAATCGGCAGGAACGGCTGCTCGAGATTCGCCTTGCGCATCAGCTCGCCTTCGTTGCGCGCCGGATGCACCGGCTGGGTGGTCGGCAAGGCGACGCAGGTAGCGTTGCGGCTCGGCACGGTGGTGTCTTGGCCGAGCGGTGAGAACGGTGCACTGACGATTTTCTGGCTGAACCCCTTGTTGGCAACGCTCGCCACATCGAGCACGCGCAGTCCGCGCGAGCCTTCGGCACTGAAGAGATACTCGCCACGAACCTGCACGCACCCCACCGCCTCGCCGGACAACTGGCTCCCCGTGCGCAGACGTCGATCGCGGGCCACGTGCTCGCGGTACCACTTGGGATACGCATAGCGGTGCAGATAGCTGCCGATCACCGCCTGCGGTTCGTCGTACTCCGTCACCTCCACCGCCGCGACGCCCTTGGCCGTACCCACCCAGGCGTTGAGCCCCGCGAAATTGATGAACTGAGTGCCGTAGCCCAGGGTCTGCGCGACGATGGCGTTGTTGTCGCCGCTGCGCGAGAGGTGGCAGTCACTGCAGGTCTTGGTCTCGGTCTTGCGCTCGGTGTGCGGGTAATGGGGATTCATGGCCTGCGAGCTATAGCCCGAGGCAGAGATAGGCGGCTGCTGCACGTAGATACGTTCGCGACTGGCATTGGTCGAGGACAGCACCAGCGCAGAGGATGAACGGACTGGGGCGATCTTGCCGCCCTCTGAGAGGCCGCGCAGCCCGAGCATGAAGATATCTTCGCGAGCCACCTGCGGGTTGTAGCTGGCGTAGTTGCGCGTTTCACCGCCCTCGTAGCGGTGCCGCGCGGTTTTCCAGTTGGCTTCGATGGGCAGATGGCAGCCACCGCAACTCGTGGTCCACGAAGTGTGGCAGGCGTAGCACTCCATCTTGTCGTCATTGTGGGCGAGCATCTCCCAGGGAATGTCCGGACCCCACTTCTGTCCCTGCGGATCGCGCGACATGGTCTTCGCCCGCGCAGCCTTGGCGTTGTAATGGGCGTTACCCGGCGTCACCGAATCTTTGACCTGCGAAACTTCCCACTCGAGTCCCGGGGTGACCGCAGAGCGCTGGATGAGCATCTCGCCGCGCCACTCAAACCGACGCGAACCGTCGGGATTGCGGATCAGCGACAGATCATTGCTCACCGACGAGGCGGCAGGCCCCGAAGTTCGCAGCGTCGCGCGCGAGGCGGTCGTGCCGTGACAGTCCTTGCAATCGATCTCGACGGCGGCAGCCACGGAACCGTACAGATGGCCGTTACCGTGCGAATCCTGCGCATAGTGACAATCGACGCAGTGCATGCCGACATCGACGTGAATCGAGGCCATCTGCACCGTCTTGTTCCATTTCTGCGGATCATCCGCCGCCACGATGCGCCCCTCGGCATCGAGCAGATTGCCCGCACGATCGCGCTTGTGGATGGCGCGGAAGTTCCAGCCATGACCGTGATAGTCGGCGAACTGGGTGTCCTTGAGGGTGGGATTGAGTTCACTCACCTTGCCCAGGAACTCGGGGTCCGCCCACTTGCCGCGCGGGGCGGCACCTTCAGGATTGCGATCGAGCACCTTGCGCATCTGCTCGGCGCTCGGGAACTGCTGCTCCTCAGGCCACATCGACGGCGCATCGGACTCGTAGTCCCACATCGTGTAGCCGAGAAAGCTGTTCATGAACATGTTCGGCTGGTGCATGTGGCAAATCATGCACTGGCTCGTCGGTATGGCTCGGGAGAACGCGTGCTTCAAGGGATGACCACTGCGCTCGCGCGGAATCGTCGGGTCAGCGCTCTGCGTTTGCCCTGCGTGACCGAATGCCGCATAGGGACCCGAGTGGCGCGGGTCGCGATCATTCGCGTACACCACATGACAGGCGCTGCAACCGGAGTTTCGGTAGTCGCCCGGGTTGTCGTTCGTGCCCATGAACCACATCAGCGGATCATTGAGTCGCGTCTTGTGGATATTGAGTACGGGCACGGCAATGCGCGCACCTGTACCAGGACCCCGATTCGACTGCTTGAGATCAGGTCGACCCGGCTCCTCGAGTCGCTGGATTGAGCCCGCCACGTTCGGCAGCCCGGTTTCCGGGAACAGGTTCGAGATGTTGCGACCGCCGCGCTCGAACACACGGAAGACATCCGCGGGCGGCAGATTTTCCCAGCGCGGCAGCGGGTACACCTTCTCGACGATCTCAAAACGCTCGCGCTGCTCGGGCGTCGATGCGGCTCCCTCGAGGATCGCCGCGTGACCGTCCCTCGTGTACGCCTCACCGAGCATGTACTGTTTGTAGGGCAACAAGCCGTTGTTGTACGCGGCGCCGCCCCAGAACATCGTGGAGGTGGCCATCAGGCTGCGTGCCGCATCCTTGATGGTCTTCTCGTGACAGGCGCCGCAGGACTCCATCGCGACGCGATAATCGCCAGGATTCATGAAGCGGATGAACTGCGGACTTTCCTTGTTGAGCAGTGCGTAGGTGCGCTCCGGATTGGCACTCGAAGGGAATTTCCAGGCTTCCGGATACCGCGGCAACACGTGCGCAGCATCACGCGCAGACACGTACGCAGAGCTGCTGCGCGCCTCGGTGCCGTTGCCGGCCGACCAGCGCACGCCGGCATCACCGCCATGACAATCCGCACAGCCGAGCACGACGCCCGGGTTGGCGTGCATCGTCGGTTGATCGGTCGCGGTATGACAGTCGAGACAGCCCACGCTCTTGGCAGCCGCCTCGTCCGCCGTCTGCCGGGCCGGGGCCGGCGGTGCGTCACGATAGTTGCGCGCGACGGGCTTCGCCTCCTCGCTGGTCCGTGCACCTTCCACAACGAACAACGCACCCGCGAGCAACGCGCACAACGCCACGAACCCTGAACGAATGCGAATCCTGTCTGTCATGGTCAGTACGTCAGCACCAGGTTGCCCAACACCGAATAGGCCCTCTCGTCACCATAGAGCGCTCGGTAGCCGGCCCCCGGCACGAGGGAGGCCACCGAAAGGCGAGCCACGACATTCTGTATCGCAAGCGGCCGCCAGATCACGGCCAGCGAGGCGTCGAGTCCAATCTCGCGGTCGATCCCAGCTTGCGCACGCGCCACCTCGAGCACGGCAGTGTCGTCGAAGGTCAGGTAGTTGAGATTGCCGCTCAGGCGCAGCGTCGGCGTCAGATCGAGATCGACCCCGACGCCTGCAAGGCGCAACCCGGGATTGACGAAGTTGGACTGGCCGAACTCCTTGGAGGGTCGCAAGGAGTTGAGCATTCCATTACGCCCCGAGAGCGACACTCGACCGCCGCCGATGAGCGGCACGGGCTGACGGATCCAGAAACTCGTGTCGGCACCCGCGAAGAGCGGGTTTTCGAAGATCGCATCGAAACCTTCGCCGCGACCGTCGAACGGATTGCCATCGCCCGAGGCCCAGGCCAGCGAAGCCCGCGCACGGACCCAGGAGAAATCCTTGGACAGTTCCGCTGCAAAGAAACCCGCACGAATCCGCTCAGGTCGATCGACGAATACACCACGATTCGCCTCGCCGAGCGCGAGATACGCGCTCGTCGACAGATTGATGCCCCCCAGATGTCCATCGCCCGAGGCGCCGACATAGGTCACATCGTATTCGCGCGGTCGCTCAAGCCCGAGTGACATCGGCCGCTGGATGATGCCGTTACCGTCGTAGGTGAGCTCGCCCCCCTCGCGGTTGCGGTTGTGCAGGATCGTACCCTGTACGGTGAAGCCCAAACGCGGCCAATCCTGGTAGTACGCATTGACGACGAACACATCGTCGTCACGCAACGCGGCCGCCCCGCGCTCGATGAGATCGTTCAAGCCGCTGTTGGTGTCCTTGTCGATGCGGCGGAACCACGCGAGGTTGTACTGCCAGCGGTTGTCGTCGCGAATGCCGAACAAGCGCACGCCGAACAGACTGTCGTTCAGCAGGAAGCCGCGGAAGTCCGCCGTGAAGGGCTGCACGCCCACGCGCAGACTGTCAAAGTCGTACCGATCGGAGACATTGCGCAAATGCTTGTCGACGAACGCCGCCTGCAAACCCACAGCGGACTCTGTGCGCGTACGGGGCGCGTCGACGTTGGCCTTGAGCACCCCGCGCTCCTCAACGACCACGTGATTGACGTTCACGACCGGCGTCACGCGGAACTCCCAATCGGGCGGTTTGAACACCGTGTCGCCTTTGTAGAGCACGGTTTCGAGCGCAAAGGTCTGCGCATAGACCTGCTGTCGACCCTCACCAAACGTGTCGAGCGAGCCTGCGCGCTCGGTGACCGGACCACCGACGGGCAAGGGAAACTGCCGCGGTTCGATCACCGAATCGGATACGCCGATGAGCGCCAGAAACCAGTCCTCACCGAACAGCGGCCGATCCCCCTTCAGCGGGTTGTTGCCGTGATACGGATCGATCCAGTTATCGGGGATACCGATGCTCTCGATGAGACGCCAACGATCCGGCAAGCCTTGCAGAGCACCACTTTGCTCGAGCGGTGAGGGCGGCAAACGCGATGCATCACAGGGCGTCGGTTCATAAGACAGCACCGGTATGCGTGGGCTGCGCCGGCGGGGCTCGGCAACCTCCGTCGGCGGACAGGGCTGCGCGGCGGCGGCCGGGGCCTCTGCCCCCATGGACGGCAGCGGCGACGCGAGTGCCAGCACCGCCCACCACAGGACACGTTCACAGCCCACGACAGGGCTCCTGCTCGTTCGAATCGAGAAACGGCGCCTGCGGGCAACTCACGTAGCGCAGTCGCGCCCCATTCGGTACCAGTTGATCGGCCCGACGCGACACACTCGGGTGCTGCGGTCCGCCTGCGGCAAAGCCTGCCTGTGCGACGCCGAGGAACGCGATCATGTCGTCCTGATCGATGCCATCACCCGACACGCCGATTGCGCCGACGAGAGTCTCGCCGCGATGGATCGGCACGCCGCCCGGAAAGATCTGTATGCCATTGGCCAGTAACGGCGGCGCATCCTGCGCCGTAAATCCCGTATCGAAACCGCCGATGCCGGCGCACCGCGCCGGCACATCGGGCGCGAGACCCGCAACGAAAGCCACATGCTGAATGATTGCGTTATAGACGAGATCGAGTTGCAGCCCCGTGCTGAAGGGACTCCACTGTCCCGAGGGCTTTGATAACGGGCCTGGCGGATTACCGTCGACGCCGTCGGGAAAATTCGGTCGCGCGAGATTGCCGATCGCGCGCGCCGAGAAGGCCATCTGACCATCTCCCAATGCCGAGGAGACGCCGAGCAGAGTACGCACCGCCGGCAGGTAACTTGCCGGCGCAACCGCCCGCAAGCGCACGAATCCTTGATCGAGATACACCGCAGGCGGCAACGACTGCAGAATCGACGCGGCACGAGGCGAAGAGAAGAACGCCGCCGCCCGCGCCTTCTGCACAGCGACATCGATGCCGAACACCGGTGCATCGCGGCTGCGTACGAGCCCGAGCAGCACGCCGTTTGAATCGACCACCGCGATGCTGACGCGCGCCGGCGTGCCGAGCGGTCTGCGAATCTGCGCACGCGCGCGAGCCGCGACTTGCAGCGCCGAACGCAATAGTCCCTGCACTTCCGCGGCGCTGAGTGCGCCATTCGCTTCGCTCCCCGCCCGCGGCCTGAATCGCTCGGCGTTCGACGCATCGACGAGGACGAAGGCATCAAGGCCCGCATAGTCGCGGTTATCCGCGCGAATCCCTGACGCACTCTGCCCGAACGCCGTGCCCGCGCGCGCGGTGGCGCTCGTATAGCCGGTGACTGCCACGAAGCGACCGACCGAGGCGCCTTGCGCCGCCAGCGTCGGCGGAGTGTTGCTGCCACCGCGCAGGTCGGCGACCTCCGCGTCGCTGAAGCGCAGCGTCTTGCCATCAGCGGTGATGCGATCGGCGCGCCGATCCTCGGGTGCCGAGAGGCCCACCGTCGCCGCCAACGCGATGGCCTCATCGAGATCGTCGTCACGATCGAGCTGGTTCGCGTCAAGACCGTACATGCCATCGGCCATTACGCCGACGCCGCCCACCGGCGTACCGTCAAGGTACAGCGGAAAGCCACCAGGATCGGCAGCGAGTCCAAGCGGCGAGCGCTTCGGCCCCACACTCGCCGCACCACCCTCGAACCGAGCAGCGACATCCGAGCACGGCAACTGGCTGAATTGCACGCCGAACAACGGGCCGCCGGGTGTCAGAACCTCACCTGGGTTGAAATGCGACTGCACGATCTGACTCGCCGTGCGAGTGCTGAACGCGTTGCCCTCGCTCGACAGATACGCGCCGGTGACGGCCTTGGCGATCGCAGCCAGAGTTGCGGGCACGACGGCGACGTTCTCGAGTCCGCCGTCGATGCGGGCCGGGCCTTGGGTGCTTCGCACCGTGACCGTAGCGGAGGCGCCGTTCATGACGTACACGGCGAGCACATTGCCCACGCGATCGACCACCGCGATGGTGGCTTTGGCATTACGCGCCTGAGCCTCGACGACGGCCCGTGCGATCACAGTCTCCACCTGCGCCACCGTCAAAGCGGTGCTCGCGCTCGCGCAGGACCCGTCACACGACAGCGGCGTACTCCCCGCCCTCCCCGCTGAGGGTGCACTACTGCCGCCTCCTCCACCCCCGCAGGCGGTCAGCACGAGCGCCGCCAACAAAGATAACGAACGTCTGTGGATCACGGCGGAGCAGCCTTGCGCAACACAGCCTTGGGCGTCGCCGGCTGCCACAGCGGCTGTCCCTTGCCATGGAATCCGTGACAATCGATGCACGCCGTTTTCATCGTGCCGCGGTGACAGTCGCGACACGTCTCTATCGGTGGCATCAGTACGTCACTTGCCTGTTTCGAGGTCTCGGCCTTGTGGCAGGTACTGCACGGCGTGAGCGATGTGCCATGCAACGCGTGGTCGAACTCGGCGCTGGGCATCCAGTTCGACACCAACTTGACCGGCATGACCTTCCAGGCGGGTTCCGCAGCCGTACCCACGCGCGTGACCGTATGGCAGTCGACGCAGGCACGCCGCTCGAAAAGATCCGTGGCCACCCGCAGGGCGCGATCACGCGCCACGCCGAGTAGCCGAGCGCGCTCCGCCGGCGCCACCTCGACACCGGGCGGCAGCACGGTGGACGTACGCCCGGCAAGCGGGTCGGCGTAACCGGCAAGATATCGCGCGCTGTAGTGCCCGCTCAGGACACGCAGCACTTCGGTCGGATCGCCATGCGGCACAGTTCGATCAGGCTCGGCGGGGTCGAAGTCGAGCCGATGACAGGATGCGCAGTGGGTCTCCATACGGATGGGCGCGAAGCTACCCCCTTCCTCCGTGGGCGTGTGACAGTCCGCGCACTTCATGACCACGGTGCCACTCGGTGCCTTGATACCTCGTTCATCGAGATGCGCAGCATGCGTGAACTTCAATTGCGAGGCGGGCTGCTCGCTGCGCAGCGAGCTCAGACGAAACGGCGGATGGTTCAACTCGAAATCAGTCACGGGCTTCGCGCCGGGGCGCCCACCATGGCGCTCAGGTTCCGCGTGGCAGTCCGTACAGACCCGATTGTCCGTCTGCACCAAGTGCGAGGGTTCATCGTGCTCGACGTGGCAGTCCGTACACCGCTGGGCCATGAACTGCAGGGTCGCCGGATGATCGGCGGGCAGATGCGTGCGTAAATGATCCGCGTGACAATCGAGACAGGACTCGTTGCGTACGCGCTGAAAGGGTTTTACGTGACAACTGTCGCAGCGTCCCTCAAGCGAGGCGTGCGCCTCATGCAGGGGTCCCGAACTCCAAGTCGCATCGGAGGGCACGCCCACCGCCCACGGCAGTAGGAGACCACCCAACACGGTGACGAGAAACAGCGCCCACGCCCACGGACGCTTGCGCCAACCGAGTTCAGCGAGCGATAACTTCGGCGCCGTAGCTGAGGCTGACGCGCCCGCACCCGCTGACACCGCAGCGCTCGCCGTATCGGGGAGTCGCTCGATCGACAGTTGCGGTTCGCCGGCCGCGGTGGGCGCCTCGACGCGAAGGCGCAGCGAACCAAGCGTGACCACATCGCCCACAGCGAGCCGCGCATCGCGACAGGCCTTGTCATTAACTACAGCCTGGCCTGGCGGAATGCATACGAGCTGCCACCCTGAGGCCGTCGCGCGCAACTCGGCGTGCTTCAGTTGCAGACGGGTGTCGTTGCTCTGCACGCGTTGGTCGGTAGAACGACCGAGGGTGATGACGGTGTCATCCACCCATTCCTCACGCACTGACTGCGTGCCTGCGGCGGTTCGGGTGATATGTCGAAGCAGTACGCGCATCGCCTGCTTACCAGTAGAGGAACACGCTGACGACGTGCGCGATGAGCGAGCCCAGCAAGCCGAAGGTCACGGGCACGTGCACGTACAACCAAACTGACAACCAGCCGCGCAGCCGCGCATCCTGCTGTAACCGGCGCAGTAGCGCACGCCGCGCGCCGATCAGCGAGACAAGATCCGTGAGCGTTCGGGTGCGACCAGCATCGTCGCTCGCCGACAGGCGCGCGCTCAGCCACTCGAGGATGCGCGCCTGACCGGGGTTCGCCTCAGCCTCAGCCAGGCCATCAGGCAGCCGTACGGTTGATCGATCCTGCGCCGAGAGGATCGCCACCGTACTACCACCGATGCGCGTGCCCGCGATGTTGGCCTCGATTGCTAACACCTCGTCCGGAGAGGCGTTCGCAGCCACGCGTCGCGTGCGCTCATCGAGTTCCTGCAACTCAGTCAGCATCTGGTCCGATGTCTGCTGCGCGCGATTCTGCGATAACTGCTGCGGCAACCGCTGATACAGCACGATACCCAGGAGGCCCGAGGCAATCACCACGACCATCAGCACGTAGCAAAGCGTATGAATATTCCAGCCAAACTGGAAACCGGCATGCAGTGACACCACGAGCAGCAGCGCGAGACCCAGGTACACATGCGCACTGACCCATCCCTGCAAGCTACCGAGCGTTGAGGTATAGGTCCGCTTGCGCACACCCAGCGCCGTGAGCCACAGGATCAACGCCGCGCCGAGACCGCCCAGCGTATACCCGAGCCAGGTTCCGCCGTTCGGCGGTGAGCGCGGATCGTGCCAGAGATACGCCACCAGCGACACGGCGCACAGCGCGAGTGCGATCTTCAGGTAACGGCGACGTTCGAAATCGAGAACTGACTGATGCATCTCAGCGCTCCGCCACCCCGGTGCTGACGAACTCGACGAACTCAGCCGGGCTCACGCGCAGCGCTGCACCGGTGGGGCAGGCGCGCACGCAGGCAGGACCGCCCGACTGGTCCTTGCACATGTCGCACTTGACTGCCTTCTTGGGTGCTTTGCCCTGCCCGGTCGACTCGACTGGAGGTGCTTCGCTACCGAACAGCAATGATGCCCACAACGAGGGTTGCGGCGGCGGCGTGCTCGCCATATGGATCACACCGTAGGGACAGTTTCGCTCGCAGTTGCCGCAACCGATGCAGTTGTCACGGATGTATACCTCGCCATTCGGTGCGCGACGGATCGCATCGGGAGGACAGTCCTTCATGCAATGCGGGTTCTCGCAGTGCCTACACGAGGTTGGTACATGCACGTTGGCAAAGGTGGGCCCTGCGGCGCGATCGAGCCGTGACGTGCCGCCATGTGTCGCGGCACAGGCCTGCTCGCAGTTGTCGCAACCGATACACAGCGACTCGTCGATCAGCAGTACGTCGGTGGCCTCACCGAGTCCCTGTCGCATCAGAAACGAGATCAGATTGCCGCCCGCATCACTCGATTGCGCTTGGGCATTACTCACGATGCGCTTGCGCATGACGTTTTCAATATCGCCGCGCAGCGCCGGGTTATGGGCCATGAGCTCAGCGAACGCATCGGCATCGAGACTCACTGTCTCGGTGGGCACCGCGGCGCGGACGGTGGCACTGCGCGATGTTCGGCCGAGCAGAGCCATCTCACCGACGTAATTGCCTGCGGCTACGTAGGACAAGGTCACCTCGCGTCCGCCGAAATTGCGTGACACGGCGACCGAGCCGCTGCGCACGAGATGCAGTCGGTCTCCAGGTTCGCCCTCCTTAAATAAAGCCTCATCACGCTTGTAGCGGTTGAGCCGAGCACGCGCCGCGATGGGCGCGAGAACCTCAAAGGGCGTGTTCGGAGCGAAACCGGTCTGGATCGCCCGGACGATGAACAGCCGATCGATCACCGAGCGCACCGAGTCGACCGAGTTCATGAGCTTGACGATGTCGCGCCGTGGCGACTCGATGAGTACGCAGCCCGCGCCGGCATACACCGCCGCAGACCGACGTCGACCCGAGAGCAGACTGCCTTCGCCGAAGAACTGCCCGGCCACGAGCGTGATGCGTCTCGAGTCGCCACCCTCGCCGAGCTCGATCTGCACACTGCCGTCGAGGACGGTGTAGAACGAGTTCGTATAGTCGTTGCGGCGAAAGACGACGTCCCCCTCATGCGGGCAGTGCACAGCGCTGCCGAGGATCAACTCACGAAACATCAGCGGATTCACGTCGGCAAAGAGCGGAATGCGCTGCTGCATCCGCTGCAGTGTCTCGGTGACCGACAACCCGCCGGCAAGCTTTGCAAATTTCTCAGCGAGCAGCGGCTCATCGGCCGGTTCCACCGCCTCGCCCTGGATGTGACTTACGACCTCGTAGCCCTGGTTCATCGCCTGCTTGATGAGCGGATAGCCGCCGAGCGCCCCGATAACGTACAGACCCGACACGTTCGACTCGTACTGCGCGCTGAGCTCAGGCAAAGCTGCGGCGTCCGCAGAGGGAAAGTGAATACCGCAGGACTCGACGAACTTTCGCGGTGGCACCGCACCGATGCGGGCGATGATGCGGTGACAGGGTACGGCCGTGTCGCCCTCGGGCGTGGCGAGAGTCAGAAGATACGGTGCCTCCGCACTCGCCGTGGCCGTGACCGACAAGCAACTCGACTTGTAGAAGCAGCCGAGCGTTTCGTCCTCGATGGCCTTGAGGATCAGACTCAGGTTGCCATCCTTGACGCGCGCAAACTCCTCGGCGCGATTGACGATGAAAACTCGATTCTGTCGCGCGAGTGCGATGGCGTTTTCGATGGCCGCATCGCCCGCACCGACCACAACGATCGTCTCACCCTGATAGTCATCCGGATCGTCGAGCGTGTACTGCACGCAGGGCAGATCGTCGCCTGGTACACCCAGACGCCGCGGATTGCCCTGCACGCCAATCGAGAAAATCACATGTTCGGCCCGCAGCGACTCGCCGCTTTTTAGCGTGAGTATGAAGTCACCCCGCTCACCTTCGATCCGAGTGACTTCACTCTGGCAACGAAGATTGACGCCGAGGCGGTCGAGCCCGGTGCCCCATTCCTCGAGGATGTGTTCGCGCACACCCGCCGCAAAGGGCAAGGGACTACGCAGCGGCAGCACGTTGGGCTCCGCCATCACATGCTTGCCTTTCTGGTAACGCTGGATGGTGTTGGCGTGCGCTGCGCTCTGCTCGAGCAGCACATGCGGCACACCAAGCTCTGCCGCACGCGCGGCTGCGCTCATTCCGCCAGGCCCCGCCCCGACGATCGCAATTCGGAACAACTGAGCGCTCAAGGCGTCGCAGGAGCCGCTTCAGCCTTATTGATGTACGCCTCGAGAGCCGCCTGCGCGATACGGCCGCAGCCCTCGATGTCCGACACCGCGAGAATCGCCTCTAGCGTCTGCAACTCCTCGACGCTGCGACATTTGTCGTTGCCGCGCATCGCCCCGAAATTGCGTCGCGGCGGCGGCCGATTGACGAGAGCAGCCAAGGTGGTGCTCGCCGCACTGCCGGCCGGCTTGGCAAGAGTCGGAACCTTAATGCCGGACTCGGTCCCCTTGAGGATGACGACCTCGCCTCCAGCGGAGATGAGTGTCACGACGGCGCCCACGGCAGCGGGCACCACGACCCCTGCGGCCAGCGCCGTGCCCTTGACGATCGACGCATCCGTCGATCGAGCCACAATGTAATCGCTCGCCGCGGCGAGGCCGCCCAGCACGCTGAGTGCCAGCACAGCACTCGTTCGAAAAAAATTGCGCATAAATCCCTCTCTCCCCGACGCCACAGGCATGTTAACCCACTCGTTCGTCGCTGCGCAGTCAGCGTGCTTGCGGTGCGCCCACCACTGCAAGTGCCGCCCACTGCAACGGGTCAGCAGCGCCGGAGCTGATCTGCGCGAGCTGCGCCGCGCTAGGCTGTCAAACGGCCGCTTTGATAATCGCGCACGGCCTGCTCGATTTCCTCTCGGGTGTTCATGACGAAGGGGCCGTACTGCGCGATCGGCTCGCCGATCGGCTGGGCTGACAGAAGCAGACAGCGGCACC
>CAISHQ010000039.1 GCA_903885195.1 uncultured Pseudomonadota bacterium
GGGCCCGTGGCCGTCGAGGAAAAAGACGCGCTCGGGGTTCGGCATTGGCATGTGGTCGATGGTTGGCAGTACCTTGGCACTCACGTCCTCGAGGCCGGTCTCGAGCATGCGTCGGCGCTCGATCAGAAGCGCGAGGGTTTCGATGCGGACACCTACCGCATCCTGGTGCGTCATCTGAAGCCGGGTGCGCGTGGCCTGCGACCCTGGCCGCCCCCAGCGGCTGATCACGTCGGGCCTACGTCAGGGGAAGAACCTTCCGCGTGGGACGGGCCTTCGTCGTGGAGCGATCCATGAGCGCTGTGACGCCTTTGCTGCCGCTCGTCGTTAGCGTGCCGCGCGGTTTCGGCGACTTGCTGGCAGAAGAGTTGCGCGGTTTCGGTGCGCTCGATGTGCGTGAGCGCGGCAATACGGTCGCCTGCACCGCCTCGCTCGAGGTCGCCTACCGCGTTTGTCTCGAATCCTGGGTGGCGAGCCGTGTGTATCTCGAGTTGCTGCGTTTCGAGGCCATCGACGACGCAGGAATCTATGCTGCATTGCGCGCCATTCCGTGGGCGCAGCACATCGATCCGCAGTTCACGATCGCTTGTGAATGGAGCGGACGCCACCCCGCGATCGGCAATACCCATTACGGCACGTTGCGCTTGAAGGACGCGATCTGCGATGCCCTGCGCGAGACCGCGGGTCGACGACCCGACGTCGCGACCGAGCAGCCCGGCGTTCGGGTGCATGCGCATGCGGTGGGCACCAAGGTGACGGTGTCGCTCGATTTGGCGGGGGAGGGCTTGCATCGACGCGGTTGGCGCGGCGAGACGGGCGAGGCGCCGCTGCGCGAAAACATTGCGGCGGGCATCCTGCTGCGCGCCGGGTGGCCGCGCATCGTCGCCGCGGGCGGATCCTTCCTCGACCCACTGTGTGGTTCGGGCACTCTCGTGATCGAAGCTGCGCGTATGGCGGCCGGGTTTGCGGCCAATCATCGCCGGCGCTATTTCGGCTTTCTGCAGTGGCGTGGGCACGATGCGCCGCTCTGGAGCGCACTCTGCGCTGCTGCGACGGCAAGGGCTGAGGCGGGTCTGCGCCGCTGGAGCGAGTCGGGTCGAGGCCCGTTGCAAGGTCGCGAGCAGGACGCGCGGCTCGTACGCGAGGCGCGATTGAACGCCTCGTACGCGGGCGTCGCTGCGTTGTGCGATGTGTCGGTCGGCTCGTTGGCGGACGCCACGCCGCCCGCGGGTGTTGCGTCGGGTTTACTCTGCACCAATCCGCCCTGGGGCGTGCGTCTCGGTGATGCGGCCGGCGCCGCGGCCGTGCATGCCGAGCTCGGTCGTGTGCTGCGCGCGCGGTTCCAGGGCTGGGAGGCAGCGGTGCTCACGGGGGATGCATCGCTCGGTCTTGAGCTTGGGCTGCGCGCACACCGCGTGCACACGGTCTGGAATGGCGCGCTCGAGTGCCGCTTGCTGCGCATCGCGGTGCGCGCGGAGGCCGAGCGGGACCTGAAGCCGCAGAGCGGCTCGCAGATCGACATGCAGCTTGCTGAGACACCGGGCGCGGTGATGTTTGCCAATCGGATCCGCAAAAACCTCAAACAGTTGTCGTCGTGGCTCCGGCGCGAGCAGGTGACCTGCTTTCGGCTCTACGACGCCGACATGCCTGAGTACGCTTTTGCCATCGACGAGTACGCGGCCGCCGAATCAGGCGAGCGCTGGCTGCTGGTGCAGGAGTACGAGGCGCCGCGCGAGATTCCGCCGGAAACGGTCCGACGTCGGCGCAGCGAGGCGCTGGCCGGGCTCGTCACGGCGACCGGTGTGCCCGCCCAGAACGTGAAGCTGCGCACGCGGCGCCGAGTGCACCGCGGTGAGCAATACACCAAGCGCGACGAGCGGCGCGAATTCCATGTGGTGCGTGAGAACGGTCTGCTGTTTCGGGTCAACTTCGACGACTATCTCGACACAGGCCTGTTTCTCGATCACCGAATGACGCGTGCGAGGTTGCGTGAGGCTGCGGCGGGTAAGCGTTTCCTCAATCTTTTCGCCTATACGGGGACGGCCACCGTGTACGCCGCTGCCGGCGGCGCCGCGGCGACGACTACCGTCGATCTGTCGGCAACCTATCTCGACTGGGCCCGCGCGAATCTCGCGCTCAACGGATTCGATCGGCCGCAGCACCGGCGCGAACAGGCGGACGTGCGCGAGTGGCTCATCGAGGCGGATCGTCGTCGCGAACGCTTCGATTTGATCTTCTGTGATCCGCCGACCTTCTCGAACAGCAAGCGCATGAGCGGCGTGTTCGACGTGCAGCGGGATCACGTTCAGTTGATTACCCAGTGCATGACGCTGCTGGCGCCAGGCGGACGCCTGGTGTTCTCCACCAATGCGCAGCGCTTCAAGCTCGATGAGCAAGGCTTGGAGCGCTGGCAGCTCAGGGACATCAGTCGACCGACAATTCCTCCCGACTTTGCGCGAAATACGTACATTCATCGATGTTTCGAGATCGAGGCGTAAGCAGCGTGGCCGGGCCTTGGTCAGCGGCAGTGGCGTGGTGGCGCGGCCGCAGCCAGGTGCGTATGGTGGGCGGCATGATGCAGCGTTTCTTTGAGTTAGGTGCTCTGGTGCTGGTTGTTGCGGCGCTTACCGCCTGCAGTGGCGGCGGCAAGCCGGCGGCGCCGGTGTCCTCGCTGACGGTCACCGTTACCCAGCCGCAGCGACAAACGGTGGAGCGCCAAATCGTCGCTTCCGGGTCGGTCGCCGCCTGGCAGGAGATGTCGCTCGGGGTCGAACTCACCGGCATTCGCGTGGCCAAC
>CAISHQ010000040.1 GCA_903885195.1 uncultured Pseudomonadota bacterium
GCCCTCGAGCGCCTCCTTGTCGTTCCACGCCACACGCAGGCCCTTGCCGCCGCCGCCTGCGCTCGCCTTGATCATCACCGGGTAACCGATGTCGCGTGCAATGCCAACGGCCTGTTCGGCCGTCTCGATCGGGTTGTTGTACCCCGGGATGGTGTTGACGTTCGCCTTGGCAGCTAACTCCTTGGAGGCGATCTTGTCGCCCATCGCGGCGATCGAATGGTGCTTGGGACCAATGAAGACGATGCCTTCCTCCTCGACCCGCTTGGCAAAAGCAGCGTTCTCGGAAAGGAAGCCGTAGCCGGGGTGGATCGCCTCGGCGCCGGTCTGCTTGCAAGCCGCGATGAGCTTGTCGGCGACCAGATACGACTCGCGCGACGGCGCGGGTCCTAGCAGCACGGCCTCGTCGGCCAGCTCCACGTGACGCGCGTCGCGATCGGCCTCGGAATAGACGGCAACGGTCTTGATGCCCAGGCGTCGTGCAGTCTTGATGACGCGACAGGCGATTTCACCGCGATTGGCAATGAGGATCTTCTTGAACATTTGGGTGTGCTCCGCGGTGCCGCTCACAGGGGGATGTTGCCATGCTTGCGCCATGGCTCTTCGATCTTCTTGTCGCGCAACACCGTCAGCGCACGACAGACGCGCCGACGCGTGCCGTGCGGCATGATCACATCGTCGATGTAGCCGCGCGCACCGGCGATGAACGGGTTGGCGAACTTCTCGCGATACTCAGCCTCGCGCGCGGCGAGCTTCGCCGGGTCACTCTTCTCCTCGCGGAAGATGATCTCCACCGCGCCCTTGGCGCCCATGACGGCAATTTCAGCATTCGGCCAGGCGAAGTTGACGTCACCCCGCAGGTGCTTGGAGGCCATCACGTCGTACGCGCCGCCGTACGCTTTGCGCGTGATCACGGTGATCTTCGGCACCGTGCACTCGGCGTAGGCATAGAGCAACTTCGCACCGTGCTTGATGATGCCGCCGTATTCCTGCGACGTACCTGGCATGAAACCCGGCACGTCGACGAAGGTCACGACCGGGATGCCGAAGGCATCGCAGAAGCGCACGAAGCGTGCCGCCTTGATGCTGCTCTTGATGTCGAGGCAGCCGGCGAGCACCAGCGGCTGGTTGGCGACGATGCCGACCACCTGTCCATCCATACGCGCGAAGCCGATGAGAATGTTCTTCGCGTAGTCGGACTGCAACTCGAAAAACTCGCCGTCATCGACAATCTTCGAAATCAGCTCCTTCATGTCGTAGGGCTTGTTCGGATTATCCGGCACCAGCGTGTCGAGCGAGTAATCGTCCCGATCCGGCGGATCACCTGCTTCGCGTATTGGCGGTTTCTCGCGATTATTGGCCGGCAGGTAATTGAAGAAGCGACGCACCATCAGGATCGCTTCGACGTCGTTCTCGAAAGCAAGATCCGCCACGCCGCTGCGGCTCGTATGCGTGATCGCACCACCGAGATCCTCGGCGGTGACCTCCTCGTGAGTCACGGTCTTGACCACGTCGGGACCGGTGACGAACATGTACGAGCTGTCCTTCACCATGAAGATGAAATCGGTAAGTGCAGGGCTGTAGACCGCACCACCCGCACAAGGCCCCATGATCAGGCTGATCTGCGGCACGACGCCGCTCGCCGTGACGTTGCGCTGGAACACCTCGGCGTAGCCACCGAGCGAGGCGACACCCTCCTGGATGCGTGCGCCGCCCGAATCGTTGATGCCGATCACCGGCGCACCGACCTTCATGGCCGTATCCATGATCTTGCAGATCTTCTGCGCATGCGCTTCCGAGAGCGACCCGCCGAATACGGTGAAGTCCTGACTGAAGACGAACACCAGGCGACCGTTGATGAAACCGCAGCCGGTGACGACACCGTCGCCCGGAACCTTCTGCTCCTGCATGCCGAAGTCGCTGCAGCGATGCTCGACGAACATGTCCCATTCCTCGAACGATCCCTCGTCGAGCAGCAGTTCGACCCGCTCGCGTGCAGTCAGCTTGCCCTTGGCGTGCTGCGCCGCAACACGCTTGGCACCGCCGCCCTGACGGGCTTGCGCGCGCTTCTTCTCGAGCTGGTGGATGATGTCGTGCATGGACTGGTTCCTTCTATCTGAACTGATCGTTTATACGGGCTGATCGGTCGGGTGTTCGAACAGATCGAGCAGGCGGCGTGCTGCGGAGGACGGAGCGACACGCGAGCTCGTGACATCCTGCAGCGCCTGCGGCAGTGCGCGACGCACGGCCTCGCTGGCCTTGAAATCGGCGACGAGACGCGCGTGCACCTCATCCCACATCCACTTCAACGACTGCTGGCGGCGGCGCTCCGCCCACTCGCCCGAGCGCTCGCGCAGTCGACGAAATTCGCCGACACAGTCCCAGAAATGGTCGAGACCGCTGCCGCGCAATGCGCTGCCGCGGATCACGCGGGTCTGCCACCGATCCTCATCGCGGGTTCCTGGCGCACCGGTGAAGCGCAAGACACGCAGTGCTCCGGTGATCTGCGCCTCGGCGCGCAGCGCCGCGTCCTCATCGAGGTCGGCCTTGTTGATGACCACGAGATCGGCGAGTTCCATGATGCCTTTCTTCATGGCCTGCAGATCGTCACCGGCGTTTGGCAACTGCAGCAGTACGAACATGTCGGTCATGCCCGCCACGGTGGTCTCCGACTGTCCGACACCGACGGTTTCGACGATGACGACGTCGTAGCCTGCCGCCTCGCAGACGAGCATCGCCTCTCGGGTCTTCTCCGCCACGCCGCCGAGCGTCCCCGAAGACGGGCTCGGACGGATGTACGCGTGCTCCTGCACCGAGAGGCGCTCCATGCGCGTCTTGTCGCCGAGAATGGATCCGC
Organism: uncultured Pseudomonadota bacterium; assembly: GCA_903885195.1. Lineage (GTDB taxonomy): Bacteria > Pseudomonadota > Gammaproteobacteria > Steroidobacterales > Steroidobacteraceae > UBA964. The sequence goes on from CAISHQ010000040.1 coordinate 2,855, forward strand.
CGGAAACGCCGGACGACGGATCCACCGCAAGCACGGCGACCTTGTGGCCGCGCGCGAGCAGGAACATGCCGAGGGCTTCGATGAACGTGGATTTGCCGACGCCCGGCACGCCCGAGATGCCAAGCCGCAGTGCGGCGCCGGCGTACGGCAACAAGGCATCGAGCACGCCGTCGGCGCGACGACGATGTTCGGCACGCGTCGACTCGAGCAGGGTGATGGCCTTGGCCAGTGCCCGCCGATCCCCGGCGCGCACTCCGGCAATCAATGCTTGGTCGTCTTCAGGCAGCGGCACTGGCGCGTTTGATCTGGTTGAGCACGTCGCGTGCACTGTCGGGGATCGGCGTCCCCGGACCGTAAATGCCCTTCACGCCGGCCTCATAGAGGAAGGCATAGTCCTGCTGCGGGACCACGCCGCCGACGAATACGATGATGTCGTTCGCACCTTGCTCCCGCAGAGCGCGGACGATGGCGGGCACCAAGGTCTTGTGCCCTGCAGCAAGCGTACTCACACCCACCGCATGCACGTCGTTTTCGATCGCTTGCCGGGCACACTCCTCGGGCGTCTGGAACAGCGGCCCGACGTCGACGTCGAAGCCGAGATCGGCAAACGCACTGGCCACCACCTTGGCACCGCGGTCGTGGCCGTCCTGGCCGAGCTTGGCAATCATCACTCGCGGCCGACGGCCGTATTCAGTGGCGAAGGCCGCAATGTCCGACTGCAACGCCGCCCAACTCTCCTGCGATTCGTAGGCTCCTGCGTACACGCCACTGACCTCCTGCGAATTCGCACGGTGCCGTCCCCAGACCTGCTCGAGGGCATCACTGACCTCGCCGACCGTGGCTCGCGCACGCATGGCCTCGACGGACAGGGCGAGCAGATTGCCCGAGCCGTTCTTCGCGGCTTCCGTCAGCGCGGCGAGTGCGGCTTGCACGCGCGCCGAGTCGCGCGCTGCTCGCACGGTACGCAGTCGCGCGATCTGGTTATCGCGCACAGCGACGTTGTCGATCTCGAGGATCTCGACGGGATCTTCCTTGGCGAGCTTGAATTTGTTGACGCCGACGATGACGTCGCGCCCCGAATCGATGCGCGCCTGCTTCTCGGCGGCACTGGCCTCGATGCGCAGTTTCGCCCAGCCGCTCTCGACTGCGCGGGTCATGCCCCCCATCGCATCGACTTCCTCGATGATCTTCCACGCGGCATCGGCCATGTCCTGCGTCAGCTTCTCCATCATGTAGCTGCCGGCCCAGGGATCGACCACGCTCGTGATATGGGTTTCTTCCTGCAGGATCAACTGGGTGTTACGGGCGATGCGTGCGCTGAACTCCGTCGGCAGTGCAATCGCTTCGTCGAACGAGTTGGTGTGCAGGCTCTGCGTGCCGCCGAATACCGCCGCCATCGCCTCGATGGTGGTACGCACCACGTTGTTGTACGGGTCCTGCTCGGTGAGGCTCCAGCCCGAAGTCTGGCAATGCGTGCGCAGCATCAGGCTCTTGGGCTTCTTCGCGCCGAAACCCTGCATGATCTTCCACCACAGCAGACGCGCGGCGCGCATCTTGGCGATCTCGAGGTAGAAGTTCATGCCGATCGCCCAGAAGAAGCTCAGTCGCCCGGCGAACTCGTCGACGTCGAGCCCCTTCGCCAGTGCCGTCTTCACGTACTCCTTGCCGTCGGCCAGCGTGAAGGCGAGCTCGAGAGCCTGGTTCGCACCCGCTTCCTGCATGTGATAGCCGGAGATGGAGATCGAGTTGAACTTCGGCATCTGCCGTGCCGTGTACTCGATAATGTCGCCGACGATGCGCATCGACGGCTCTGGCGGATAGATGTAGGTGTTGCGCACCATGAATTCTTTGAGGATGTCGTTCTGGATCGTACCCGAGAGCTGATCCTGCGCGACGCCCTGCTCTTCGGCGGCGACCACGTAGGCTGCAAGCACCGGCAACACGGCGCCGTTCATCGTCATCGAGACGCTGACCTTATCGAGCGGAATACCGTCGAACAGGATCTTCATGTCCTCGACCGAGTCGATCGCGACGCCGGCCTTGCCGACGTCACCGGTCACGCGCGGATGATCGCTGTCGTAGCCTCGATGGGTGGCCAGATCGAACGCGACCGAGACCCCCTGACCGCCGGCGGCCAGCGACTTGCGATAGAACGCGTTGGACGCTTCTGCCGTCGAGAACCCGGCGTACTGGCGGATGGTCCACGGCCGAACGGCATACATGGTGGGCTGGGGCCCGCGCAGAAAGGGGGCGGACCCCGGCAGGGTGTCGGTGTAGGCCAGCCCCTGCAGATCGGCCGCCGTGTACAACGGCTTGACCTCGAGGCCTTCCGGCGTACGCCACGTGAGCCGGCTCAGATCCCCATCGGGCGCAGACTTGGCGGCCGCCTTCTGCCACGCAGGCAGTGCACTCGAGTCGAGAATGTCGTCGTTGGCCATGTGCGTTCCCCAGCCACTGCGGGACACGCCCACCCTTCGGGCGTTCCCTGCCAAAACCGGCAGTCTAGCAAGGGGAGGCGGTTCCCGCCCGGGGGGCGCCGGGGCCAACCGCCGGACGGGCCTTCAGAGCTCGAGAACGATCTTGCCCACGTGGCTTTTGGCGAGAAATGCCTGCTGTGCCGCCACGATCTGGGAGAGGGGGAGTCGCAGCGCCACACAGGGCCCGATCTCCCCACGCTCGATGTAGCCCACGAGTGCGGCAAATACCCCGGGCGCCGGTATCGTGCAGCCCGCGAAGCTCAAATCCTTTAGGTAGAGGGTCCGCAAATCCAGCTCGACGATCGGCCCGCCGATCGCTCCGGCCACCGCGTAACGCCCGCCCGGTCGCAGCACCCGCAGCAACGACGGAAACTGTGGACCACCGACGCTGTCGATCACCACATCCACGCTGGACTCGCCAAGCACGCGCGGCAGGTCGGCATCCCGTGGCCACACCTGCGCAGCACCGAGCGCAACTAACGCTGCAGTCTTCGCGGTGGCAGCGAGGGCGATGACGCGCGCGCCACGTCGTCGTGCGAGCTGAATCGCCGCCGTGCCCACCCCGCCCGATGCGCCGCTGACCAGCACGGTATCGGCTGCGCCGACGCCCGCCCGCTCCAGCATGTTCTCCGCGGCGAGATAGGAACAGGGGAAGCTCGCGAGTTCGGCATCCGACCACTCGCTCTGCACGGGCACGGCGTTCGCGGCAGGTACGACGACATACTCGGCAAAGCAGCCGTCGCGATCGGTGCCGAGGTACTCGTATTTCGTGCCGCCGGCGTGAGTGCGACGGATGATCGGATCGAGCAGCACCCGTCGTCCGAGTAACGTTGCCTCGACTCCGGCACCGAGCGCGACCACATCGCCGCAACCATCTGCGCCTTGGATCAGCGGTAAGCGCACGGCCTCACCGCCCCAGCCTGCATCAGTCGAACGCTCGGCCGGATCGTCCGCGGTCGATTTCGAATACCAGCCGCTGCGCAAGTTGAGATCGGTGTTGTTGACCGCCGCCGCGCGAACCCGGACGAGCACTTCGCCCTCGCCTGCCCGCGGCACCGGCAGGTCACTGACATGACGCAAGCATTCGAAGCCTCCGTGACCCGTGAGCTGCACTGCACTCATGGTGTCGGGCAGAGCCGAACGGTCGAACCCCTGCGGCATCAGCCTTTGCCCCCCGCAGCCATGCGCTGCAGCGCCTCGGCCATGCAGCGCTGCACGGCCTGCATTGCCTTGAGTGGCCGCACCATCACTTTGAAATCGACGATGCGTCCGGCGTCGTCCCAGCGGATCAAGTCGATGCCGTTGACCTCGACGCCATCGAGTTCGGTGACGAACTCGAGTAGTGCATCGTGCGAACCGACGATCTCGCGGACGTACCGAAACGTCGGATTGGCGATGACGGTCGCCGCGGCCGTCAGATAAGCGACGACCAGCGTTCTGCCGACCTGCGGGGTGTGTACTACCGGCGAGTGGAAGACGGCCTGCTCGTGGAGCAGGGTATGCAGGTCCGCAAGATCGCGCTCACGCAGGATGCGATGCCAGCGGGCAACCGGATGATCGTCATTCAGGCTCATGGCCCGCAAGCCTAGCGCATCGATTCCGCAACTGCCCGCAGCAACGGATCGTGCCTGCGACGGATGATGCCCACGACGGGTGATGCCCACAGCGGATGGTGCTAACGTGCGCGGACAGCAGAACCCCAACACGGAGACACGGCGATGCTCGCCCGCCTGATCTTGTGCCTCATCGGCAGCCTCGGCCTGGCGGCCACGGTCGCCGCGCAGCCCGTTGTCGATCCGAATGCGCCGCGCCCAGGCTATCTACTCGTGATGGGCACACCGACGGATCCTGCCGCCATGGGTCGCTACGCGCGCACCCTCCCCCCCATCTACGCCAAGCTCGGTGGCTACTACCTCGCGCTCGGCCGCATCGGTCGTGGCATCACCGTGCTCGAGGGTTCATTCAAGTCGCAGTCGGTGGTGCTCGCGAAGTTTCCGCGTCTTGAGGGCCCGAATGAATTCTGGTGGAGCCCCGAATACCGCAGCAGCGTCGAAATCCGTCGCGGCGCGGGCAGCTTCAATGTGGTGAAACTCAAAGGCATGCCGGGCGATCTCGACAAACCTGCCGGCAAACCCGCATACCTACTCTCGATCGGCGACATCAAGGATCGCGAGAAACTCAATCCTTACGCCGATGCCGCACGACCGCTGGTACGCGCCGCCGGCGCAACGTTCGTCGCGGTCGGCAGTCGCAAGGACATCGAACTGCTCGAGGGCGAATTCGGCAATCTCGACGTGACGCTGCTGCGCTTTCCGTCGATGCAGGCCCTCGAGACCTTCTACCGCGATCCGGCATACCAGCGCGCGATACCGTTACGGCACAGTGCGGGCGACTACACGCTGCTCGCCATCGATGGTGTCGCACAACCGTAACCGCAGACCTGCGCAGTACGAATTCGAATCGGAGATCGAGCATGAACAAAAAATATCTAGGCCTGACGATTCTCGGCGTCGGGGTGCTCGCAGGCGTGCTGTGGTTCGCAAGCCTCGACAAAGAGACGCGGGGACTGCTCGGCGCCTTGCCCACCGATCGCGACGTACTCAGCTGGAAACAAGAGCAACGTGACGCGGCCTTCCGAGCCATGGACCGCATCCCCTTGCTGGCCAAGGCATCCACGATGACTCCTTCGCCCACGCCGCTCGCGTTGCCCGCCGGTCCGCCGCTTGAGATTCCCGGTATCGACGCCTACATGGCCGAGCAGAACACCGCGGGTCTCGTGATTCTTCAAGATGGCAAGGTACGCTTCGAGCGTTATGGCCTCGGCTTCGATGCCGCTGGTCGCTGGACGAGTTTCTCCGTGGCGAAGTCGTTCACCTCGACCCTCGTCGGCGCCGCCATCCAGGACGGCTACATCAGCAGTCTCGAGGACAAGGTCAGTCAGTACATCCCGGATCTGCGCGGCTCAGCTTACGACGAGGTCACGATTCGCCAACTACTGACCATGAGCTCAGGGGTGAAGTGGAACGAGGACTATGAGGATCCGACAGCCGACGTCGCGAAGTTCAACAACGCGACGCCCGATGAAGGCGTGGACGCAACGGTGAGCTATATGCGAAAGCTGCCGCGCGCTCATCCACCCGGCGAGGTGTGGCACTACAACACCGGTGAGACCAACTTGATCGGCGTGCTCGTCTCCTCAGCGACAAAGCAGCCACTCGCGCAGTACCTGCAGGCGAAAATCTGGCATCCCGCAGGCATGGAAGCCACCAGTACATGGCTGCAGGGCAAGACAGGCCACGAGATCGCAGGCTGCTGTATTCAGGCTGCGACACGCGATTACGCCCGCTTCGGATTGTTCGTGCTGGCCAATGGCAACGTCGGCGGCCAGCAGATCGTGCCCGCCGACTGGTTCGCCTCAGCGATCGTCAAGCAGCAGGACATCGGCTCACCCGGTCGTGGCTACGGCTTCCAATGGTGGACGTATGACGATGGCGCAGTCGCGGCACAGGGAATCTTTGGCCAGGGCATCTACATCGATCCGCAGCGTCGGCTGGTGATTGCCAGCAACTCGAACTGGACCCGTGCCTCGCTCGGCCCAGAGCCCAAGGCTCGTGAAGCGTTCTATCGGCAGGTGCGTGCGCTGATCGACGCCGAAGCGGCAGAGACAACGGCGGCAGCGACAACAGCGAGCGCTGCAACGGCGGCGGCCGCAACAGCCGCGCCCTAACGCAAGGCCAGCCGATCAAGTGCGATACGCCCGTCGCTAAGCACCAGCAGCGGTTCGAACAACGTGGTCGGGTCGACACGCGGATCGCGATCGACGATCAGCAGGTCCGCCTCGAGACCGACGGCAATCGAGCCGGTGCGTGATTCGATCCCGAGGACGCGCGCCGAATTGTAGGTCGCTGCCGTGATGGCCTCGAGGGCGGAGTAGCCGCAACCGATGAGCTCCATGATCTCGTGACCCGGACGCACCCGTCCGTAGTCGTCACCATCACCGTAGGAGCTGTCGGTGCCCACGGCCACCGTGATGCCGAGCGCCCGCGCCTTGCGCACCGCATCGCGCAAGGGCCGCATCATGTGCAGGGTGCGCAATTGCAGTGCCACTGCATCGGCGTCGTCACCACGAGGATCACCGAGCGGACTCATGATGGCGAGCGTGGGCACAAAGAAAGTGCCTTGCTTGCGCATCAGGATCAGCGTCTCCTCATCGACGTAGGTGCCATGCTCGATGCTGCGTACGCCCGCTCGCACCGCCGCATTCGCGCCATAGCGATCGTGCGCATGGGCTGCAACGAAGCGACCGCTCCGCGCTGCCTCGAGCACCGCCGCGCGCAACTCCTCGTACGACAGTTCCTGCCGCCGCGGATCGGTGCGCGCCAGTCCCGCACGCTCGCTCGCCCCGACCTTGACGACGTCCGCACCGCGCGCGATCACCGCGCGCACCACCTCCGCCACCTGCTCGGAGCCCTGCAGCGGCGCCGCAAGGTAGCGACCAAACTGCGGAAAACTCAGGATGAAGGCCTCGCCCAACTGCGGCCGCACGTGTCCGCCCGACACCAGCATCTGCGGTCCGGGGACATATCCGTCACGCACGAGATCACGCGTCGCGAGTCCCTTCAGGAACGCATCACCCAAAACGCGAGTGGTCGTGACTCCGGAGTGCAGCGCTCGACGCGCCGAAGCGGGATCCTCGATGTGCGTGTGCGCATCGATGAACCCGGGCAGCACATAGGCGCCGCGCAGATCGAGCGCACCGGGGCGGCTCTGCGCAGACGTAATCTCCGCGATGCGGCCATCCGTGATGCGCAGATTGACCTTGCGCACCGTGGAACCGGGCAGGCCGTCGTAGAGATGGGCGTTGCTCAGCCACTGATCGGCCGCAGCCGCGGGCGCTGCAAGGCATGCAATGGCGAGCCACTGCAGCAACGATTTACGCATTGCGGCGTAGCGATGCCTCACGGCGCAGCGGTGACTTTCGACCACGCCGGATAATCGCCCTCGAGGTGCTTGAGGTTCGTGTAGCCCGCCGCACGCAGCGCCTCGATCGCCATGGACGCGCGCCGGCCGCTGCCACAGTAGAGAATGATTTCCGCATCCTTGCCGGCGGCCACTGCCGTGGCAGGGTTCGCCAGCACGTCGGTATGGGCAATGTTGAGCGCGCCATCGACATGGCCTGCGGCGTATTCATCGGCACGCCGCACATCGAGCACGACCGGCTTGGCTGCGCTCGAGGACAGCCGGGTTTTCAGGTCCGCGGCAGTAACCGCAGGAACGCTCGCGAGGATTTCGGTCACGCGTTCGGCCGAGGGCATCGGCGGTGCCGCCGGCGCGGGCTTCGTCGCACCCACGGGCAGTGTCGCTGCGGGTCGCTGCGGGACCTTCACGAGTTTGCTCATGTCGTAGCCCATGTCAGCGACCTTCTTCACGAGCGCCGCATAGCGCGCATCGTCGATGGTGGGCGTGCGCGCCATGATCCAGACGTAGTCTCGCGCGCTACGCGCGATGATGGTTTCGGTGTAATCCGCATCGACATGCGAGATGACGTATTCCGCCTTCACCGGCCAGATGAATTGCATGCCCCAGATCGCGTTGTTGGTGCCCGGAATCACGAAGCCCTTCGGCTCCATCCGTTTGGCCGGACCATCGAAGGCGCCCTTGTTGAAGGTGAACGTGGTCTTGATCGTGCCGTCAGTGGAGAGCTCGTAGGACTCGATGGCGTTGTAGATGTCCTTCTCGATGAAGGTCGGGATCACGCCGATGACGTACCACGGCCCCATGAAACGGTTGAGATCGACCTTTTCGACCACAGGTACCGTGACTTTCTGCGGCGACACGCCACAGGCGGCGAGCAGCAACACGGCGGTGGCAACGAGAGCGTACCGACCCGTGCGAATCAGAGACATGTTCATACCAAGACCTCCACTGTCATTTTTGGACTGTCATTTCCCGACTGTCATTCGCCGATGTACCAGCGTCCATCGATGCGCTCGAGTACGAACCTGTCATACGGCAGACCTTGCGCCGACACGTCGTACACGGCGCGATTGCCGCCCGCTTCATAAGCAGGGGCGGTGCGCCGCACGATGCGTAGCGCCGCCACCAGCAATTCACGGTTGCCCATGCTGCGAGTGCAGGCACTGATCAGCGTATCCACCGTCCGCGCTCCGAGCGTACGCCGCAATTCGGGCGAGAGATGTTCGCGATAGTACGTATCGCAACGCCCGTCCACGAGGGATTTCTCAGCCGCATCGAGCAGCGCCAGCATCTGCGGCGTATTGCGCTCGGTGCGCGCCGGGGCCGACCCCGCGCCGGATGCAGCGCCCGATGAGGACGCACCACCGCCGCCCGCGCTGGATACCGCGCTGCGATCGTCCGCCGTACGCCGACCCGCGAGCAAATCCTCGAGTTGTGCCGCGAGCTCAAGTGGCAGCGCTGCCTTCCACTCCTTGCCGTACGCCAGCAAGGACACCACTTCGACGACCTCGGTCTTGCCTAGACCGCGCGGCTGTCGTCCACGCACCAGCACGTGCACGAGGTTGCCATCGCGTACGGCCACGAGGCCACTGATCTCTTCGTAGGGGCGAACCTGCCACTGCAAACGTCGTGCAAGCGCACGAAAGAAGTTGATGCTCGTGAGCCGTTCGATATCGGCGAGCGGCAGCGCTTCACCGAAGAGTCGAGCGCGCAGTGCGGTAACACCTCGCGCCTGCTCATCGCGCAGTTGCTGCAGCACGCTGGAACGAATGCGTTCGAGCTCCGCCGGATGCAGTGCGAACGCCAGCGCCTGCGCGTCCCCCGCTGCCGCAGCAGCGAGAAACTCACCGGCAGCGCGGCGCTGGGCAGAGCTCACATCGTCGGCGGCTGCCGTACTCGAGAGCGTGGCGCTGCCGAGTGTGAGAACGAGGCCAACCGCGACGAGGCGAGCGAGTCTAGGCATCCGCCGTGGCCCGCGAGTACCCGACACGCCAGCCAAACAATCGGGCGGAACCGAAAAGCACGATGTACACCGCCATCGACACGAGCAGACCCCACAGACCCGAGGCGATCCAAGCCGGCGTGAAGCCGTACGCGGCCACCACGCCAATGAAAAACGCCGCCACGGCCAGCGGGTTCCAGGCGGGTAATCGATCGAGCAGGGTCGTGTCGTAGCGTCGTCCATGGAACACGTAGTAATCGACGATGATCGGGCCGATCAGCGGCGGCACGAGGTTGGCGATCTGGTTGATCCAGTCCATGAAGTACTGATAGATGCCCAGACCCAATATCGTGCCAATGGTTCCGCAAATGACGATCGTCACGCGCTTCGGCAGGCGGAATACGCTGGCCGTCTGGATCGAGGGCAGGTACAGATTGGTGTCTCCGGTCGTCCACAAGGCAAGACTCATGGAAATGAGACCGATGATTGCGATGATCGGACCAGCCGTGCGCAGGTAAGCGCTGAAATCGAAGTTGCCCGACACGATGCCACCCATGGCGCCGATGACCTGCAGGAACAACTGCGTCGCCACCAGCACGATGAACGGGATGGCAATCGCGACCCAGGCCTTGCGCGCGAAGCGGGTGTACTCCGCCATCACCACGCCACCGACGATCCACGAGCCGATCACGAGGTTGATCGCCTGCGTATCCGTCAACGGCTGCGCTGCGGCGGCACTCGCCGACATATTGAGAAACGCATCCCAGCCGCCCGCCTTGTCGACGTTGAACCAGCCGGCATAGAGGCCCACGAGCGCGAGCACCACGGTCGAGGGCACGGCGACGCGCTCAAGGCCTTTCACGCCCTTGTAGGTGGTGTAGGTGTAGAGCACTCCGGCGAACAGCGCGACCGGCACGAAATACGGGCTGTCGAAGCTGCCCGTCCACGTCAGCCCGAAAGCACCCACCACGATGCCCTGCCAGCCGATCGTCAGTGCCGCCAAAAACAACACCGGCAGGTAGGCACCGACGTTCCCGTAGGTCAGCCGATACAACAGGCCGCTGTTGCAGGCGGTCTGGTACCCCATGTAACCGACCAGCGCCCCGACTACGAAGTTGACGAGGTTGCCCCACATCGCGTTGCGCACCAGATCGGGGAAATACAATCCCGCGCCGAGCGAACTGCCGACGAGCAGGCCAGTGACAAGAAAACCCCAGCCGAAGGCGAGCGTCAGCAGCGGCAAGGCGTCGCGCCGCTGATTGGCCTCCAGCGGTGCATGCGGGTTGTCGGCGCTCGCCGCTTCCTCACGCTCATCGAGTCGAAACCACTTGGACAATGCAGACATGGTCCCCTCCCTTGTTGGCCGCTGTTACGGCTCGTCGTGTTTTTTGTCTTCGCTCCCGCGGTCATAGCGGCGGCCCAGCATCCAGCCGTTGGCAGCCCACAAGGCCGCGATGCCCGCACCGACGATCGCCGCCCCGGCGGGAGTCGCACCCACGGCATCGAGGGCGCTCTTTGCCTGCGCACCGACGTAGTCCGCGGCGCGATAAACGGGCACGTCGATGAAACTCTTGGCCTTGTATTTGGATTCCTTGTCGAGCGATCCCCACAGCATCTCGCGGCCTGGCCGGATGAAGGCGTACTCACCCCAGCGCCGCAAGACCAGCAGCAGCGCGATCATGCCGAAGACGTTGAACACCGACAGCAGCATGAACCCGCCAATCATGATGAGCGGCACGAAGGTGAGCAGGGTTCGCACGCCAAGGCGTGACGCAATGCGCCCGGTGAGGAATAACTGCGAAAAAATTGTCAGCGACTGCACCACGAAGTCGATGGTGGCGAACATCTCGGTGCGCGCCGTGGTGTCGGCGAAGGTTTCGCTGACGATGCGCAACTGCTCAAAATACAGAAAGGTGTTCACTGCCGAGAGCAACACGACGAAAGAAGCGATGCCGAGCAGATACGGCGAGCGCAGCACAATCATGATGCCGGCGACCGGATTGCCGCCGAGGCCTTCGTCGTTGCGTGCCTGCAAAACGGCGGTAGACGCGTCGCCCCCAGAGGCACTGGCCGACGGCGCGTTGTTCCAGATGCTCATGAGCACGCGCTGGCAGACGATGGCGCAGAGGAAGCCCACCGTGCCGAGATACAGCACACCAGCGTTGCCGATGTGCTCAACGGTCAATCGTGCCGTCAACGGCCCGACCAATGCACCGAACGTACCGCCCGCCGCGATGAAGCCGAACAGGCGCTTGGTCTGCTCGCGATCGAACATCTCGAGCAGAAAGCTCCAGAACACCGACACGAGCATCAGGTTGAGGACGCTGATCCACACGTAGAAGAACGTGCCGACCTGCAGGTTGCCTTCATCGACCTGGATATACGAACCGATGATCGCGAGGATCAGCGCCACGCCTCCATAAATGCACGGTAGCAGCAGACTGCGCCGCACCCGGGCAACGAGCCAGCCGTAGAGCGGCACGATGGCAATGGAGAAAAGCGCGGTGTAGAGCCACAGATCGGCGACTCGCTCGCGACCCAGCAACGTCGCCACGGTCTCACGCACTGGCCGTACGGCGAAGTAGCTGCCGAGAACAAAGAAAAAGAGACAGAACGCGGCAACGACCGCCGCCACCTCGCCCGGTTCTACCCGCGCGAAGCGCGCGAGCACCCTCTGCAGGGCTGTGCTCTCAGCGCGCATCGGCCTTCAGAGCGGCAAACAGACCGTTCCAGTCGACGCTGCCGCCCTCGGCACCCGAGATGATTTCGAAAGTCTTGCCTGCCGCGCTAGGGTTGCCCAGCGACTTGAGGCAGACGGCAGCCACATCGGCGCGCGGGATGCGCCCGTTGTTTTTCAAATCATCGCCCTGAAAGGTACGAATGCCCGCCTTGCCGCCCGGCGTGTCGAGCAGACCACCTGGGCGCACGATGGTGTAGGGCACGCCCGAAGCCCGCACCGCCTCCTCGCCCTTGCGCTTCCAGACGAGGATGTTGCCAAACATTTTATTGAGCGGATGGTCGTCGTGCGTCACACCCATGGAGGAGACCAGCACGAAATGCTTGACCTTGGCGCTCGCCGCAGCGTTGACGAGATCGCGCACGCCACCGTAGTCGACACGCTCGGGCGTGTTGGTCGGATCGTTGCGGACGTTGGAACCGAGTGCCGAGACGACGTAGTCGACGCCGCGCACCGCCGCATCGACCCCGGCGCCCGTGCGCACGTCACCGACCACGAGTTCCACATCGCTGCCCAATTGGCCGCGCGCCTTGTCGGCATCACGCACCAGAGCACGCACACGGTAACCGGCCTCGCGCGCCTGCCGCACCACCTCCTTGCCCGTGCCACCCGTGGCACCGACGACGAGAATACTGGGCGCCGACTTGGCCGCGGCGGCAGCGAAAGCAGAGGGCACAGCGCCCGCAACCCATGCGGTGGTCAGTACGACAGACAGCGCAGCAAAGATTCGGCGGTTCATGAAGATCGCACTCCTTTTTCAGTCAAGGTCGCCAGGTCGAGGACAAAACCGGGTTCCGGAATCCACGCTCGCCCTCCGCGGGCCTCGAGCCTCGCCCGCAGGGCTTGCGCCTGCGGCAGCTCACCATGCACAAGGCACACCGGCGGTCGAGTGGTGAAATTGCCGTACCACCGTAGCAAATCTTCCTGGTCGCCGTGGGCGGAAAGTCCGCCGAGCGTATGCACGGTGGCCGAGACGTGGACAAGCTCGCCGTAGATACGTACGGCGGGTAAGCGATCGACCAGCGCCCGGCCGAGCGTACCCGGAGCCTGAAAGCCGGTGATCACGACGTGACACTCCGCCCGCGGCAGATTGTGCTTGAGATGGTGCAGCACACGGCCGCCGTTGCACATGCCGCTACCGGCGATGATGATCGCGTGGTCGCGCACCCGATTGATGGCACGGGATTCATCGGCCGTGCGGCACAAGCTGAGGTTCGGCAGTTGCGGCATCGACGTGAAGTCGGCACGCAGGCGCAGCGCCTCCGGATCGTAGCGATCGACGTGTTTCCAATACACTTCGCTCGCCTCGATGGCCATGGGACTATCGAGGAACACCTGCCAGTCGCACAGCTGCCACGCGTCATAGTGCAGGCCGAGCAGGTACAACACCTCCTGACTGCGGCCGATAGCGAAAGCCGGAATGATCAGGTTGCCCCGACTGGCATCGGCTGCGGCGATGATTTCGCCGAATTCGGCCAGCGTTGCCTCGCGATCGCGGTGTAGCCGATCGCCGTAGGTGCTCTCCATGATCACGAGATCGGCCTGCTCAAACGGGTAAGGATCGAGCAGGATCGGCGAATCGTACTGGCCGAGATCACCGCTGAAGACGATTGTGCGCTGCACTCCCTCGTCGCTGCACTCAAGCAGCACGCTCGATGAGCCGAGGATGTGGCCGGCATCGCGCAAGATCAGCGATACACCGGGCAAGGGTTCGTACTTCGTGTCGTAGCGCAAGGCCCGCACCAACTTCAGCGCGCGCTCCACGTCGTCGAGCTCGTAGAGCGGCGTGGCCACGGGATCGTCGGGCTCGCGGCGGCGATTGATACGCTCGACCTCGCGCAGACCGAGATCAGCCGTGTCGCGCCACAGGATCGGCAGCAGATCGCCACACGCGGCGTTGGTGTAAATCGGACCGCGGAATCCCCGCTTCACAAGCAGTGGTAAACGACCGCTGTGGTCGATGTGCGCGTGGCTCAACACCACGGCATCGATGTCCGCCGGAACGAACGGAAACTCGCGCCGATTGCGCTCGGTCGCATCGCGACCGCCCTGGATCATGCCGCAGTCGAGCAGGATTCGCTTCCCGCGCACGGTCAGGATGTGACACGACCCGGTGACCTCACCCGCCGCGCCGTAAAACTCGATCTGCACGCCTGCGCTCTCCTGCACTCGAACTTGGGTATATTCTGGCCCCACCCGACCACGGATGCTAACCGGGAGAGACCACGTGATCAGTTTGACAGTCAACGGCGAGCGGCACGACATCGATGCAGACCCGGAGATGCCCTTGCTCTGGGCACTGCGCGATCTCATCAAGCTGACCGGCACCAAGTACGGGTGCGGGATTGCCCAGTGCGGCGCCTGCACGATTCACATCAACGGTCAGCCCGCGCGGGCCTGTGTCACGCCGGTGTCGGCCGCAGTCGGCACCGAGATCCGCACGATCGAAGGTCTCTCGCCGGATGCCACGCATCCGGTGCAGCAGGCCTGGATCGAACTCGACGTGGTGCAATGTGGCTACTGCCAGTCGGGACAGGTAATGGCGGCTGCCGCCTTGCTCGAACAGAACCCCTCGCCCACCGACGCCGACATCGACGCTGCTATGAACGGCAACATCTGCCGTTGCGGGACCTATCCGCGCATCCGTGCCGCCGTCAAACGCGCCGCCGAGCTCAAGCGTGGAGGTCAGCCCGCATGAGCGCAGCCGAGACGGGTGGACCAGGCTCCAAGCCGAACAGCGGACGCCGTCACTTCCTGATCGGCATCGGCGTGATCGCCGGTGGTGTCGCCGCCGGGCAGTTGCTGCGCCCCTACCTCGTAGGCGGGAGCGAGGCGGCACCGAAGGAATTCAAACCGCATGCCTTCGTGCGCATCGGTGCCGACGATCGCGTCACCGTGATCATCGGCAAGAGCGAAATGGGTCAAGGCGTCTACATCGGACTGCCGATGATCCTCGCCGAAGAGCTCGACGTGAATCCGCAGCGACTGGCGGTCGAAATCGCCGGCATCGACCCGGCTTTCAACCATCCGTTCATGCCCGCGCAGTTCACCGGCGGCAGCATGAGCGTGATGACCACCTACGAGGCCTTGCGCCGCGTCGGCGCCACGGCACGACGCATGATCGTGCAGGCCGCAGCGACCGAGTGGGGCGTGCCGGCAGCGGAGCTGCGCACTGAAGATGGCGTGGTGTTCGCTCCCGATGGTCGTAGCGCCACCTATGGAAAGTTCGTCGAGGCGGCCTCCGCCCTGCCGGTTCCGGCCAAAGAAAGCGTGGCACTGAAAAACCGTGCCGACTTCCGCTACATCGGCAAGCCGCAACGACGTCTCGACAGCCGAATCAAGGTCAACGGGGCTGCGCAATTCGGCATCGACGTCGATCTGCCAAACATGCTCGTGGCCGTCGTGGCGAGACCCCCGCAATTCGGCGCGACCGTACGCTCCTTTGACGCCTCGCAGGCCAAAGCCGTGCGTGGTGTCGTCGACGTCAAGCAAGTGCCAAGCGGTGTGGCGGTGATCGCCGAACACACCTGGGCTGCCATCAAGGGCCGCGAAGCCTTGCGCGTCGAGTGGCAGGACGGCCCGGGCGCGACGCTCTCCACGGAGAGTCTGCGCGCCGAGCGCCGCGCACTGCTCGCTCGCACGGGCTTGCTCGCCAAAAATCAAGGTGATGCCATCGCCGCGCTCGGCGAGGCGCGTCGCAAGATCGACGTCGAATACGAACTGCCCTACCTCGCACACGCCTGCATGGAACCGCTCAATGCCGTGGCCTGGGTGAAGAACGAGCGCTGCGAGATGTGGATGGGAACCCAAGGTCAGTCGCAGGACGCGCAGCTCGTGGCCGCGGCCCTCGGCATTCCGCCCGCCAACGTGCAGATCAACACCACATTCCTGGGCGGTGGCTTCGGCCGTCGCGCGAGCGGCACCTCGGATTTCGCGGTCGAAGCGGCGCACGTTGCCAAGGGCCTCAATCGCCCGGTCAAAGTGGTGTGGACGCGCGAGGATGACACCCGCGGCGGGTACTACCGGCCGTTCGGCCTCAACAGGGTTCAGGCCGCCATCGGTGCCGATGGATTGCCGATCGCCTACTTCCACCGCAACGTGAGCAAGCCCGTGCTCGCCAACACGGCGCTCGGCAGCCAGATGATCCCGAAGGACGGTCTGGATCCGTCGACGATGGAAGGATCCGCCGACATGCCGTACGCGATCCCGAACCTGCGGGCCGAAGTGCACAACACCAAGGAAACCGTCCCGTCGCTGTGGTGGCGCTCAGTGGGTCACTCGGCCAATGGTTTCGTGGTCAACTCGGTGATCGATGAACTGGCGAACCTCGCTGGGCAGGATCCGTATCGTTACCGCCGCGCACTGCTGGCGGGCAAGCCGCGCCATCTGGCCGTACTCGACAAGGCCGCCAGTGCCGCCGGCTGGGGCAAGTCCCTGCCCACAGGTCACTTCCACGGCATCGCGTTGCAGGAGAGTTTCAACAGTATCGTGGCCCAAGTTGCCGAAGTGTCGGTGGTCGACAAGCAGGTTCGCGTGCACCGCGTGACCTGCGCAATCGATTGCGGGCTCGCAGTCAACCCGGATCAGGTGGTCGCGCAGATGCAAAGCGGCATTGTCTACGGCCTGTCGGCGGCACTGACCGGCGAGATCACCATCGAAGCGGGCGCTGCCGTGCAAAGCAACTTCGACACCTATCCGGTGCTGCGGCTTACCGAGACGCCCGCCATTGACGTGCACATCGTCGACAGCGACGGCCCACTCGGTGGCGTCGGTGAGCCCGGCACACCGCCGATCGCACCGGCCGTGTGCAACGCGATCCACGCCGCCACCGGCCAAAGAATACGGCGGTTACCGATCTCCGCGTCGCTCGCCTGAGAGATAGTCGACGGCGAGCGCTGCGAAGCTGCGTGACGCAAGCGGCAGCGCCGCCTCGTCGAGGTAGAACAGTGGCGAGTGGTTCGATGCTGCCGTTACGGGGTTCTGTTCGCGCGGCGTCACGCCTACGAAGTAGAAGAAACTCGGCGCACGCTCGGCGAAGAACGCGAAGTCCTCAGCACCGGTGACGAGCGGCACGGCGCGCACATTGCCGCCGCCCGCGATGCGCTGCAGGCTCGGCAGCACTCGCGTGGTGAGTTCCGGATCGTTGCGCACGACGGGATTGCTGCCCGGATCGATCTCGAAGGTCGCCGTGGCACCGCTTGCGGCCGCGGTGTTTTCCACCAGACGTCGAATGTTGTCGATGATTTCGCGGCGCTGCTGCGGATCGAAGGTGCGGATGGTGCCGATCATCTCCACGTCATCGGGGACGATGTTGTTGCGAATGCCGCCCTTGATTGCACCCACCGTCACTACCGCGGGATTGGCGGTGATGTCGGTCATGCGACTGACCACGGTCTGCAGGCCACCCACGATTTGCGCCGAGACCACTACCGGGTCGACGCCGCCCCAGGGTCTCGCGCCATGGGTTTGCCGGCCCTTGACGACAATGCGGTAGGAATCGGAACCCGCCATCAACGGGCCGCCGCGATAACCAATCATGCCGGTCGGCATATTGGAAAACACGTGCAGACCGAACACGGCCTCAGGTCGGTACTTCTCGAGCACGCCTTCTTTGATCATCAGACTCGCGCCACCTTCCTCACCTGCAGGCGCACCTTCCTCCGCGGGCTGGAAGAAGAACACCACCGTGCCCGGCAATTCGTTCTTCACCGACACGAGCGCCTCGGCAAGACCCATCAGGATCGCCGTGTGCGCGTCGTGCCCGCAGGCGTGCATCACGCCGACGGTTTCGTTGCGGTAGGTCGAAGTCACCTTAGATCGGAACGGCAGATCAGTCTGTTCGACCACCGGCAAGCCGTCCATGTCGGCACGCAAGGCGATCGTGGGTCCGGGGCGTCCGCCCTTCAGCACGCCGACCACCGCCGTCTTGGCGATGCCGGTGTCGACCTGTAGACCAAGCTTGCGCAGATGCTCGGCGACGATCTTCGAAGTACGGAACTCGCGGTTGGACAACTCCGGATTCTGGTGAAAATCGCGACGCCACTCGATGATGCGCGGCTGCACCTTGGCGATGGCGGCATCGACGCGCGCGGCCAGATCCTCAGCGCCCTGTGCGGGCAGACTGCTGCACAGCAGCACGGACAACAGCCATGGACGAGTGCGTAACGACATCGCGAGCTCCCGAGGACAGCGAGGTGGAGCCCCGACGGTAGCGCGGTGCCGACGGCACCGCAATCTAGACGAGACGCACGAGCTCGAAAATGGTGAGTCGGCCGCTTCGCTCGCCGACGGCGACGAATCGACCATCCGGGGACCAGCGCAGCACCGTCGGTTCAGCGTCGGTCAGGTGAGCATCGAGCGCCCGCGGGGCCTTGCCCGGCAACCACAGCGAAATGCGCCAATCGAGACCGATGGTCGCGAGGTAGCCACCTCGAGGCTGGAACGCGACGCCGACTACTCGCTCGGTATGACCGAGTAATTGCACGGGTCGCGATCCTTCCGGGCCCTTGCCGCGAAAATCCCAGACGACGATCTGGTCGTGCGCCACGGTGGCCAGATACTTTCCATCGCCGTCCCACTCGGTGTGTGCGACACGGCTCGGGTACCCGCGCATCTGCGAGTCGCGCCCCGTCGCGAGGTACCAGAAATGAACCGAGCCGTCCTGCGTGCCCGTAGCGACCACCTTGCCGTTCGGGCTGAACGCCACCGTCGTGCACGGTGCAGCCCACTTCAGACGCCGCACCTCGACCACATCGCCGTCGAGGCGATGCAGCACGAGTCCACCGTTGATTGCAGCAGCCAGGTCGCGCCCCGGTTTGTCCCAGGCGATCGCCGCGACCACGGCATCGAGCGAACTCAGCGTGCGTTCACTCTCGAGCGCCGCGGACCACACGACGATCTCACGTCCCGCCGCAGTGGCCAGCCGATCGCCGTTCGGTGACCAGGCGAGGGCAGTCGTCCACTGTTTCGACGGCCGCCGCTGCACACGTCGCTCACCCGAATCGCCATCGTAGAGATTGACGCAGGAGTCCTGTCCGCTGCTGACAAAAACGTTGCCACCCGGCTGCCATGCCACAGCGATGGCACCGAGCCCGTGCTCCGCCACTTGCCGCGCGCGCAGCGACTCACCATCGCGATGCAGCAGGAACACCTTACCCTCACCGCCCGCGACCGCGAGCCGAGTGCCATCGTGGGACCAACCGAGATCGGCCACGTAGTCGTCGAGCGCGATGCTGCCGCGCGGTTCGAGGATGGCTGCAGGCTGCTTCATGCGGAAAACCCTGCCTCAGGCGAGACAGGAGTGAAAGCCAGCTTCCAACTCCTGTCGATCGAGCTTGCGACCGATGAACACCAGCGTGTTGCTACGCGACTTGCCCGCCGGCCACGGTCGCTCGAGCTGCCCGTCGTACATCATGTGTACGCCGTGGAATACGTAGCGGCGATCCTCGCCTTGCAGCGACACCACGCCCTTCATGCGAAAGATATCTTCACCACGACTCTTCAGCAGGTAGGACATCCAGTCGTTGAATTTCTGGGGATCAAGCGGTCGCGGATCACTGATGCCGATCGAAGAAATCTCGCCATCATGGTGGTGCGAAGCAAAACGTCGCTCCGCCGCCGGCTTCGCACCCTCGAGGCGCAAGTTGAATTCGCTGGGTGCATGCTCGAAGAACAAGGCATACGCACCGGCCTGCGGCACTTGAAGATGGAACTGTCCGCCCTCGTGCGCGGCATCGATACGGAACAACTGCGGGCCGGGTGACAGCGCTCCGCCGCAAGCGACCGCCGTCGAGTCTTCGGCGAAGGCGCGCACCGCGGTTTCGATGGAGGCAGCCAAGCCGTCGGCCGTTGCAGCCGCCACCGGCAGCAGCACGACGCCCAAGCCATCGCCATGATCGTGCCCATGATCGTGATCATGGTCATGCGCGTGCTCGGCGTGGTGATCGTGCGCGCAGTCGGGGCCGTGCTCGTGATGATGATCGTGATCATGGCCATGGTGGTCATGCGCGGCATGCGACTCGGCGCCCGAGCGCAACATGTGCTCACCCGCCGAAAGCGCGTACACGCCCGCCCACTCGAACGGATACTGCGGCTCGAGGAAACTGCCATCCACCGCAAGCGCGCGCTGCAGATCAAAGGCACCGACATCAAGAACCTGTGCAATGGGCACATCGGCGTTACGGGTGCGGAAAATCCGCGCTGTGCCATTCATCGCACGGATGCGCCGCTCGATCCGCTCGAGATCGGCTTCACTGACCAGATCAGTTTTGTTGAGCAGGACGACGTCGGCGAAAGCCACTTGCTCTGCCGGCTCATTCATCTGCTCGAGATGACCCTCGATATGACGAGCATCGACGAGGGTGACGATGGCATCAAGCACGAACTGCGTCTTGAACTCATCGTCCAGGAAAAAAGTTTGCGCTACCGGGCCGGGATCGGCCATGCCCGTCGTCTCGACGATGATGTAGTCGAACTTGTCGCGACGCTTGAGCAACTGCCCAAGGATGCGCAGCAAGTCGCCGCGTACCGTGCAGCAGATGCAGCCGTTGTTGGTCTCGAAGATTTCTTCTTCGGCGCCGATGACGAGTTGGTGGTCGACGCCAACCTCACCGAACTCGTTTTCGATGACGGCGATGCGCTTGCCGTGCTGCTCCGACAAGATGCGATTCAGCAGAGTGGTCTTTCCAGACCCCAGAAAGCCCGTCAGTACGGTGACGGGGACCCGATCCGTGGTAGCCATAAGCCGCGCATGATAACGTAAAGCATGGTTGCAACCCCGCACTCTCACGCGCCTGCACACGATCACACGGCCTGCATCGATCAGGCGGTGAGCACGGCCGCGCAGTTGTGCGAACGCAAGGGGTTGAACCTCACTCCCATCCGGCGCCGTATCCTCGAGATCGTCTGGCGGGCACACGAACCGATCGGTGCCTATGAAATCCTCGCCGAGCTGGCCAAGGAGCGCGAGAAAGCCGCACCGCCCACCGTCTACCGCGCACTCGAATTCCTCATGGATGCGGGGCTCGTACACCGCATCGACTCACTGAACGCGTTTCTGGGCTGCACCGAACCGGGTCACGCGCACGTGGCGCAGTTCCTCGTCTGCCGTCAGTGTCAGCGCGTGGCGGAGATCGACGATCCGGCGATCAATCGGGTGCTTGCCGAACAATCACGCGTCAAGGGTTTTCGCATCGAGCCTACCTCGCTCGAGATCAAGGGGCTCTGCAGCGACTGCAGCAGCGGGCGGGTCTAGCGCGCAGTCCGTCTTGCCGCGCGATCCGTTTACCGCGCGATCAGATAGATCGCGATGACGAGCAGCAACACTCCGAATAAGCGCGACGCCGTCACCGCCTGCTCGCGAAAGCCAAGCAAACCATAGTGATCGACGATGATTGAGGCGACCAGCTGCCCGGCCACCGTCAGGGCAAGCAACAGCAAGGCGCCGAGTCGCGGACCCGCGAAGGTCGCCGTGGCTACGTACAAGGCACCGAACAGGCCGCCGAACCAAGCCCAGGCCGGTACGCTTTCCCACTGAGTGCGATCCGGCCACGGCTGGCGCAGCACGAACAGAAACAGCAGCAAGGCGACAGTGCCGACCAGAAAGTTCACGAGTGCGGCAGCCGGTGCGCTGCCAAAGCTGCGTGCCAAGGCCATGTTCAAGCCGACCTGCACGACGAGGCCTGCGCCTACCAGCAAGGCCAGCACGATCGACACGGTTTGCATCAGCGATTCCCTCGATTGATAAGCGCGGCGAGCCCGCGACGACCCACTGCGCTTTTCAGTATCCACAACATCACTCGCCACAGCACTCGCTTTCGCCATGGTACGGGCCGCGGCGGAATGACGGCACGGATGGCCGCGCCCACGTCCTCGTGCCGCGGCAGGCTCTTCGGGTTGCGGGACTCGGGCGGCTGCATCGGTTGCCAGAATAGCGGTCGCGCCCCGCCACGCGCTAGGCTTGTGCCATGCATGCGATCCCGCAACACACGCGGCATCTGCTCGAGCGGCTGCTTGAGGCCTACTGCGCGCGAATCTGTCCACCGACTGCTCGCAACACGGTGCTGATCGGCTATCGCATCGAGGAAGATCGCGTCTGGATCGACGAACTACGGCGGATCTGCGGAGTTCCGGGTACCCGCCGCAGCGTCCCCGTGGCGCGCTTTCGCTACCGGGCCAGCGACGGCTGCTGGCTACTCGACCAACGAGACGAGGCAGGGCGATGGCGTCGTCACCGCGCGCTGGCCCCTACGCGCAGTTTTCTCGAGTTGCTGCGCGAGGTCGATGCCGACCCGGATGGTACGTTCTGGGGCCGCATCGACGGCAAGAGCCTGCGCTGGTGCAGTTCGAAGGGTCGCTGCACCGCCTGCGATCTGCGCTACGGCGAAGTACTCGGCATCGCGGTCAGCGTTCCTGTAGCACCACGTCGAGCGTGAGCGGCTGACCATCGCGGCGCAGTTGGGTGCGTACGCGTGCGCCAACCGGATAGGCCTTCAAGGCGTCGGCAAAAGCCGCCAAACCATTCACCGGTTTCCCATCGAGCGACAGCAACACATCCCCTGCACGCACACCTGCGCGTGCCGCCGGTGAGTCTGGAACGACGGATTCGGCTTTCACGCCCTCGCCCTGATGCGCGTAGTCCGGCACCAGTCCAAACGACACCTTGCGCGGCGCGGTCGATACGGCGGCGGGCGCAGCTACATTGGCGATGGTTGCAGTCAGGGGCGTCGGCCGTTGCGCCAGATACTCGAGCGCCTCGCGCGCCACGGTCGCGACTTTCACGAGGCCATCGAGATCGATGCGATCGGCCGTGTCGCTCGGGCGGTGATAGTCGAGGTGTGCCCCGGTGAACAACTGCACCGCCGGAATCCCCTTCTCGATGAAACTTTGCTGGTCCGAGGACTGCCCCGCGCCCGGGATGTTGCGCACGGCGATACCCGTCGAGAAGCCGATACCGCGAAACACATGTTGCCACTCGCTCGCAGTGTCGGTGGCGAGCGCCGACAACTCGCCATCGCGCAGACGACCGACGGTGTCGAGATTGAGCACTGAACGGATGCCGCTCACCGGCACCGGAACCGCATTGGCGACGAAGTGCTTCGATCCCTGCAAGCCGGACTCCTCTCCAGAGAACGCCACGAACACCACGGTCCGCGGGAACCCCGTACCGGCTGCGGCTCGCGCGATTTCGAGCATCACCGCCACGCCGCTCGCATTGTCGTCGGCACCCGGATGCACACGCCCGACTTCAGACATGCGCACGCCGGGCCCGCTGCGACCGAGATGATCGTAGTGAGCTGTCACCAGCACGGCCTCGCCGGCGAAGCGCGGATCCGTTCCGGGCAATACGCCGATGATGTTGCGCAATTCGATGGGTACGCGCGCACCCGGTGGCGTGAATGCGAAAGGCTGGACGTACCCCGCCGCGCCTGCACTGGCGCCCGCAGCGGCGCCTGCGCCCATGCCCGTACCCGCACCCGTTGCCACAGGCTCGACGACGGGCTTGAGTTTCGCCTGCTTGAAGACCTCCGCGACGTAATCGGCGGCGGCCGCCAGCCCCGCCGTGCCTGGACCGCGACCCTCGCGCGCAGGATCCGCCAGCCACTCGATGTCGCGCTGCATGCTTTGCGCATCGAACACGGCAGGCAATCGCGCCAAGGCTGCGCGTCGGCCATAGCCGCCTGCCGGCAAGGCATCGCCGCGTTCGGCGATGGGTCGCAGGTCCACGCGCAGCGGTGAGTCGCCCGTCGACCACTCGCCCTTGTCGGTATTGGTCGGCTCCGTGCCCGAGAACCCGAGCCAGGAGTACTTGCCATAGTGCGGCAACTTGCGCGCAAGGCCATCGGCGGCGGCGAGCGACTCGAGTGTAATCCAGCCCATCACTTTCAATTCGTTGCGCGGATGACGACGGACCACCACGAGCGAACGATCCGCGAAAGCAAGGCGGGTGGCACCGAGCACCAGAGCGTCAGATTCGCGGCGAAAGCCCGGCGCCGCATCGGCACCGTAACTGCGCTCCGCCCAAGCGTTGCCGCGACCGAACAGCCAGACGGGACGATCGGCAGGCAATTGCTCCACCTGTCGATCGGTGACGATCTCGAACTGCTGCGCGCCGCCACCGCCCCAAAACTCGAGCATCTTGCGGTAAGCAGTCAGCTCCGCGGCAGGTGCCGTGGCCGGCAACACGGCAAGCACCTGCGGCTCACCGAACATCTGCCCGAGCGATGGCGCCGTCTCCCGGGCGTGCAACAAACGAAAGAGATCGAACTGTGGGTCGGCTTCAAGCGCGAGCGCCGGTGCTTTCGGGGTGAATTCGAAACTCGTCGAGCCCGCGGCGCTCTGCACGGTGAACGATTCAAGGCCCTGCGTGGTACGCACCACCATGGGCACGTCCAACGCGAACGGCACCCCCGATTGGACTTGCTGCAGCTCACCCACCACGCGTCCGTCCGGCATGCGCTGCACGTTGCGCAGCCGCAGCTCCGGTGCGCCTTCGCGTGTCGTCCACTGACGCATGAAGGCGTCGAGATCGACCGCGGCCGCCGCACTATGCGCCCGAGCGAGGTCGGTGAAACTCGCGCGCTTGCCACGCTGCTCACGGTAGAAACGCTGCAAGCCGCGCACGTACGCGGCATCGCCCACTCGCTGACGCAGCATATGAAAGGTCATCAATGCCTTGCCGTAGCCCACGGCCTCGGTGGCCGGGCTGTGACGGGAGCGGAACTCGGTCAACGGAAAATCATGTGCCTCGCGCACGAAGTCCCGATACTTTTTCAATGTGTCGCGCCGGTACTCGGCACCGCTCCCCGATTGCTCCTTGTAGAGATGATCGGCGAGATAGGCCGTGAGCCCCTCGCACCAGTTGCCGCTCGCGTAATCGACGAACACCCCGTTGCCCCACCAGTTGTGCAGCACCTCGTGGGGATAGGACGAAGTCAGGATGAACGGAAAGCGAATGATCTGCGGGCCGAGCAGCGTGAAGCTCGGCATGCCGTAACCCGTCTCCCAGAAGTTCTCGACGAGCGCGAACTTGTCGTACGGGTAGGGGCCGATCAACGTGCGATACATCTCGAGATTGCGCGCCGTAGCCTCGAGGTACTTCGCGGCCAGAGCCGGATCGTCCTTGCGCAGATACAC
>CAISHQ010000041.1 GCA_903885195.1 uncultured Pseudomonadota bacterium
CGACTGAACCGCTTTCTCGATGCAGGTACGGGCAGCGAAGTCGGTGCCGGCGTCGCGCCGCAGGACCCGCTGAAGTTCCGCGACAGCAAGCGTTACAAGGATCGCCTCGTCGCTGCACAGAAGAGCACGGGCGAGAAGGATGCGATGGTGGTGATGGCCGGCACGCTCGAGGGCATGCCGGTGGTGGCCGCGGCGTTCGAGTTCCAGTTTCTGGGAGGTTCGATGGGCTCGGTGGTCGGCGAGCGCTTTCAGCGCGGCGTCGATGAAGCGATCGCGCGCCGTGCGCCCTTCGTGTGTTTCTCCGCGAGCGGTGGCGCCCGCATGCAGGAAGCCTTGCTCTCGCTGCTGCAGATGGCCAAGACGAGCGCCGCACTCACGCGACTGGCCGCTGAAGGGCTGCCGTTCATCTCCGTGCTCACCGACCCGACGACGGGCGGTGTGTCGGCGAGCCTCGCAATGCTCGGGGATCTCAATGTCGCCGAGCCCAAGGCGCTGATCGGTTTTGCCGGGCCTCGTGTGATTCAGCAGACCGTGCGCGAGACGCTGCCCGAGGGCTTCCAGCGCAGTGAGTTCCTGCTCGAACACGGCGTGATCGACATGATCGTCGATCGCCGCGAGTTGCGATCGCAACTGGCGCAGGCGCTGCGCATGTTGATGCGGCAGCCTCCTGCGGCCCCGCCCGATGCGCCCGCTGGCTGACTGGCTCGCGCACCAGCAGGCGCAGCACCCGAACGCCATCGAACTCGGCCTCGAGCGAGTGCGCGAGGTGGCCTCCCGGCTTGGGATTTTGCCCTGGCGTATCCCGACCGTGCTTGTCGCCGGCACGAACGGCAAAGGGTCGACGGTCGCCTGTCTCACGGAGCTCGCTTGCGCGAGTGGCCTGCGGGTCGGCACCTACACTTCACCGCACCTGCAGCATTACAACGAACGCATTGCCCTCGATGGCGCGCCGGTGGGCGATGCCACGCTGATCGAAGCATTCGAGTGCATCGAGCAGGCGCGCGGCGCGCTGCCGCTGACATTCTTTGAATACGGCACGCTTGCGGCCTATCTGATCTTCCAGACGCAG
Source organism: uncultured Pseudomonadota bacterium (assembly GCA_903885195.1). Classification (GTDB taxonomy): domain Bacteria; phylum Pseudomonadota; class Gammaproteobacteria; order Steroidobacterales; family Steroidobacteraceae; genus UBA964. Next base: position 1,070 of record CAISHQ010000041.1, read on the forward strand.
CGCGTGGCGGTGGCGATCGTCGAGGTGGGCCTCGGCGGGCGACTCGATGCCACCAACATCATCGATGCGGACGTCGCGGTGATCACCTCCATCGGACTCGATCACATGGACTGGCTCGGGCCCACGGTCGAGCACATCGGTCGCGAGAAAGCGGGCATCTGCCGCGCTGGGCACCCTGTGATCCTCGGCATGCCCCCTTGGCCTGCGAGCGTACGCGAGGTCATCGCTACGCTCGGCTGCCCGGTGCGTGAGCTCGGCGTCGATTTCGAACCCGTGACAAGCCTCGTGGGACCCGCTCGACCGGTAAACGGCGCCGCGGCGCTTGCCGCGTTTGAGACCTTGCTCGAGCGTCGAGTGGATCTCGTCCCCCGGCAGCGACTCGATCGTGCGGCCTGTCTTGAGGCGCTGCAGCGCGCGGCGCCGCGCGGACGCTTCCAACGCGTGCAGCACGAGGGCTCCGAGTGGATTCTTGATGTGGCGCACAACGCCGACTCGGCACGCGTGCTCGCCGATTCACTGCGCGAGTTGCCGCCTGCCCGAACCCTGGGCGTCGTCGGCATCCTGGGTGACAAGGACGCTGCCGCCATCGGTCAGTTCCTCGCGCCTGTCATCGATGAGTGGGTGTTGTGCGGTCTTGAAGGTGCGCGTGGCTGCGACGCGGAGACCCTGCGCTCGAGGCTTCCGGCCGAGGCGCGTAGCGTCGCTCTCGTGGCCGACGTGCCAGAGGGCTGTGCCACCGCCTGCGCGCTCGCCGAACCCGGCAGCCGCGTCGTCGTGTTCGGTTCGTTTCATGTGGTTGGGCCGGCGCTCGACTGGCTTCGGATATAATCCCGCGCTTGGATACCGCGCTGAAACATCGCCTCACCGGCGCCGTGATACTCGTGCTGCTGGCGGTGGCCTTGCTGCCGGAGCTGCTCACGGGGTCGGGCCGTGCGGCGCGGCCCAATGCCTTGTTGCCGAGCGAGGCCGGTAGCGCCCCCGAGCGCAGTATCGATATCGACCTCACCGAGGCGGCCCGCGCACCGGCGGGCGCCACGCCGGCTCCCGCGCCGACACCGGCACCGCCTCCCGCACCCCTTGAATTGCCGACGCCTCCGGCGGTGATGGAGCCGGCACCGGCCGCGACGCCCAACGCCACAGTGCCGTCGGGGGCTGCCGTCAGCGCGACGACCACCCCGACCGCTAAGCCGGCGCCTGCCGCGACGGCTGCGCCCGCCGTCGCACCACCTGCCGCGGAGCCTGCCAAGGCCGCGTCCGCGGGCACGTACTTCGTGCAGTTGGGCGTGTTCGTCAATCGCGCGAGCGCCGATCGGCTCGATCGCACTTTGCGACGCCAGGGCTTCACGCCGATCGTCAAGGAAGTCACCGCCTCCGGCAAACGCATGTATCGCGTTCGCGTCGGCCCCGAGATCGACCGCGCTGCGGCAAATGCGCTGCTCAAACGCCTCAGCGAAGCCGGCCACAAGGGCTCGGTGGTCAAGTAGAATCGCGCACCATGACGGTGCTCGATTACCTCATCATCGCGATCTTTCTCGCTTTCGCGATCTGGGGTTTGCTTCGCGGGCTCGTCGCCGAGATTTTCAGCCTTCTCGCCTGGGTGGCGGCGCTCTTCTTCGGCGCTCGCTACGGTGAACTCGCCGCGCCGCTCGTCGAGTGGCTCGAGTCTCCCAAGCATCGCACCATCGCGGCTTGTCTACTTGTCGGCATCGGTGCGTACATCATTGTCTCGGTGATCGGCGCGCTACTCAGCAAGACCATCAAGAGTTCGATTTTGGCGCCCATCAACCGCATGCTCGGGCTGCTCTTTGGCGCTGCGCGCGGCTGCATCGTCGTCGGTGTGGCCGTGTTGCTCGGCCTGCAATTTGGCCTGCAGGATGCCGAGTGGTGGAAGTCCGCGCGCCTGCGCCCAGTGGCGCTCACCGCCGCGGACATCATCGATTCGGCCATCGATTTCGCACCGCTCATGCGCAAGCAGGAGCTGCTCGATTTTTCCAAACTTCCGCTCTAGCGCTGCGAGGGACACTCCATGTGCGGCATAGCAGGCATCGTCGGTACCAGTCCCGTCAACCAGCGTCTGTATGACGCGCTCACCATCCTGCAGCACCGCGGCCAGGATGCCGCGGGCATCGTCACGGCCGTCGATGGGCTCGTGTCCATGCGCAAGGGTTCAGGCCTTGTGCGCGATGTGTTCAGTCAGCAGGACATGCTGGAACTGCGCGGCAATATCGGCATCGGTCACGTGCGCTATCCGACGGCCGGCTGCGACAGCGCCTCGGAAGCCCAGCCCTTTTACGTGAATGCGCCGTATGGGCTCGTGCTCGGGCACAACGGCAATCTCACCAACGCCGCGGAGCTCGCCGATGTGTTGATCCGCGAAGAGCGGCGCCACCTCAACACGAGTTCGGACTCCGAGGTTCTGCTCAACGTGCTCGCCTCGGAGCTGCAGCGGGTCGGTACGCCGCGGGTGACTGCGGCAGACGTTTTCGCTGCGGTCAGTGCGCTCTATCGGCGTTGCCGCGGTGCGTATGCGGTGGTGGCCATGGTCATCGGCCACGGCATCCTGGGGTTTCGGGATCCGAACGGTATTCGGCCCCTCGTGCTCGGTGAACGCGATACGCCCAAAGGGCGCGAATACATGTTGGCCTCCGAGTCGGTGGCGCTCGACATGCTGGGCTTCACGCACGTACGCGATATCGCGCCGGGTGAGGCCGTGTTCATCGACGAAGCGGGTCGGCTGAATTCTCAGCAGTGCGTGTCGACCACGCGCCATGCACCCTGCATTTTCGAGTATGTCTATTTCGCCCGTCCCGACAGCATCATCGACAACGTCTCGGTGCAGCGCGCGCGCATGCGCATGGGCGATCGGCTCGCCGACAAGATCCGGCGCGAGCGCCCCGAGCACGACATCGACGTCGTCATCCCCATTCCCGATACGAGCCGCACGGCAGCGTTGCAGGTCGCGCAAGGCCTTGGGGTGAAGTTCCGCGAGGGCTTCATTAAGAACCGCTACATCGGCCGTACGTTCATCATGCCCGGGCAGGAAGAGCGGCAGAAGTCGGTGCGCTCGAAGCTCAATGCCATCGATCTCGAGTTTCGTAACAAGAACGTGCTGCTCGTCGATGACTCCATCGTGCGGGGCACGACCTCGGCGCAGATCATCGAGCTCGCACGCGAGGCGGGGGCGCACAAGGTGTACTTCGCCTCGGCCGCACCGCCCGTGCGTCATCCGAACGTCTACGGCATCGACATGCCGGCAGCGAGTGAGCTGGTCGCCGCCTCGCGTACCGAGGATGAAGTGCGTGATCTCATCGGTGCGGACTGGTTGATCTATCAAGATCTCGAGGATCTCGAGAGTGCGTGTCAGCACGATGACTCGCGCGTCGAAGAATTCGACACCTCCTGCTTCTCGGGTCGCTACATCACGGGCGATATCACGCCGGAGTATCTCGAGCGGCTGCGCCAGGAGCGCTCGGATCTGGCTAAGGCCCGTAAACGCGTTGGGGCGAGCACGCTGAAGATCGTCCGCGGCGTGTGAGCCTCGCTCCGTTGCTCGCACCGACCCCGGCCGCGTGGGTCGAGGCCGCCGTCGTGCAGTGGCCGCAGCTGCTCGCGGATCACGCCAATTGCGAAAAGAAAGCGGCGTCCACAGCGCTCGCGCTGATGTTCGCCTACCCCGAAGACCGGCCACTCGCCACGCGCCTCTCGCGTCTCGCTCGCGAGGAACTGCGGCATTTCGAGCAGGTGGACAAGCTGATGCAACAGCACAGCGTGCCGTACCTGCGCGTGAAGCCGGGTCGTTATGCGTCAGGGCTGCGGGCGGTGCTGCGCACGCACGAGCCGCACCGAAAACTC